>JAHJTI010000087.1 GCA_018829945.1 Pseudomonadota bacterium
ATGAGCGCAGTGTGCAAGTACACACCACCATCAATATCTTTGCCCACAATGACGATCTTGCCGAGCTGCCCGATTATCTCGCCGGGCTGCGCGAGGCGAAGGTAGACGGGTTGATCATCTCTGATCCGGGAATTCTCGCCGTTGCCCGACGGATTGTGCCGGAAATTCCGATCCATCTCAGCACCCAGGCCAATGTCACCAATTTCGAGTCCGTCCGTTTCTGGGCAAGTCAGGGGGTCAAACGCCTCAATCTGGCCCGTGAGCTTTCCCTGGCGGAAATCGCCCAGATCCGGCAAGCCACCGATACGGAACTGGAAGTCTTCGTGCACGGAGCGCTGTGCATATCCTATTCGGGACGCTGCCTGCTCAGCCTCTACCTCACCGGCCGCGACGCCAACCAGGGCAACTGCGCCCATCCCTGCCGCTACCACTACCGGTTGGAAGAGGAAAAGCGACCGGACCAGTTCTTCCCGGTGGAAGAAGACAGCCGCGGCACCTACATCTTTAACGCCAAGGATCTCTGCCTGCTCAACCGGCTGCCCGAATTGATCCGGGCGGGAGCGGACAGCCTCAAAATCGAGGGACGGATGAAAAGCGTCTACTATGTTGGAGCCATAACCCGCCTCTACCGGGCAGCCCTTGATCATTGGGTCGCGCAGGGGTTTGACGTCCCCCTCCCCGAGGCATTTCGGGAAGAGCTGCTTAAAATCGGTTCGCGGGGCTACACGGAAAATTTCTTCGACCAGCACCCGACCGGTGCCGACATGCTCTACAACGGGCCTATGATCAGTTACGATTACGCCCCGGTGGGCATCGTCCGGCAGGCAGGGCCGCAACCGGTGATTGAAACGCGCAACCCAATTGTGGTGGGTGACCGCCTCGAATATCTGGGCAGGGGCCTCAACAACACCGACCACACCGTGCTTGGCCTGACCGGCAAAAACGGTACCCAACTCAGCCAGGCTAATCCAAACAACCTCGTTACTCTCACCCTGGACCCTGCCCCGACCACCTGCGAGAACAACAGCCTCTTCAGAAAAAAAATGGCTTCCTGAGCCGATAATGCCTATACTTTAAAAAAGATGATGGCCTTGCGACAACAGTGCTTCGACAGGCTCAGCACGAACGGGAAAATCAATAATTTCAGATAACTACCATTCGTGCTGAGCCCTTCGGCAAGCTCAGGAGAGCCCTGTCGAAGCACCGTTCGAGTTGTCACAGGTTCAATGAATCAAATCACGAGGAGTATTCCCAACGCACCATGCAACACATCCTGAGTATCGCCATGATCCTGATCGGAGCCGTTGTCATGCTCGTTAGCCTTGTCAAGGCGCGGGAGTTGCACATTCTCACCTCATTTATTCCCGAACGCAGCAAGCTGGACATCATCCGTTCCCTGCGCCTGCATCGCGGAATGATGCTTTTTTTCCTGCTGGGCTATTGCCTGGCGGCCGGGATATTTTTCTTTCGCCTTCCCTTTGTCGGCGAACTCCTCGTTGGCCTGGTCTTGCTCTTTGGCGCCCTCTTCGTTCTCCTTGGCCTTCACATCCAGACCAGAATGCTGCTCGAGATAAAAAACACCCTGCACGGCCTGTTGCCCATCTGCGCCTCCTGCAAAAAAATCCGCAGCGAAGATGGCGACCCCCACGACCCGGCTTCCTGGAATACCGTTGAAAAATTCATCTCCGATAAAGCTTCTGTCGACTTCACCCACAGCATCTGTCCGGATTGCCTGAAAAGGCTCTACCCGGATATCTACAAGTAGAACGCCCATGACTGCCCAACTTTTTGAACCGTTTCAGGATCGCATGAGCCGCGACATCAGAAACGATCTTTCCGAAGCCCTGCTTCCCGCGTTGAACCAAAACACCCTTGCCCCGGTCCGGGCCGTTGCCGATAAATATCTGCAAAAGGGGCCGGCTGCACCCTATATCGCCTACATTGAAGCGCGGCTGACAAAATATGCCGCGGCCCTTGAGACCCTCGCCCAAAGCGGCCGGAAAGACGCCCTGACCAGAGGCCTTGTCCTATGGGACCTGGGGCTTTTTTTCGAGGTCCATGAGGTTCTGGAACATGCTTGGCTTGCGGCGAAAGGTGCGGAAAAAGAGATTCTCCAGGCCCTGATCCGGGCGGCTGGATTTTACATCAAGAGTGAATTCGGCTATGTAGCGGGAGGGGCGAAAATGGCGACGCGGGCAGTGGCGGCGCTGGAAAAAAATCACCAGGCATGTACAGGCTTTGATCTGGACATCCTGTTACAGAGTTTGCGAAATCTGGATCCGGTCCCGCCCAAGCTGTTTCGCCAGGATAGTGCTCATTGAATGACCCGAATGATTTTTCGTTCGAGAATCTCCAGGGTGAAGGGCTTTAAAATCAACTCATCCACCTTGAGCCTTAAGGCCATGCTGATCCTGGCCTGAGTGGCTTCCGCAGTCACCATGATGAAAGGAATATCCTTTAACGACTCGCTGGTGCGCATCTCCCGCAACAGTTCAAAGCCGTTCATCACCGGCATGTTCCAGTCGGAAATAACCAGATCTATCTTACGGGTGTTTAAGATTTTCAGGGCCGCGCTGCCGTCCGGGGCTTCATGGATTCGATCAAAGCCCATGCGTTGCAACTGCATTTTCATGATATTGCGGAGCATCGCCATATCGTCCACAATGAGGATGTTGCGGTTGTCCTGTGTCATTGTCCCCTCCCTGGCGCATCGTGGCTCCTGATGCTCTTACCTCTCTTCTCGGCATTGTTTTCAAAAAATATAAGCGCATTTTCCGAAAACCCGCATACCGCCGCGTTGTTCCGTGGTTTACGGAAAGAAATGATTCTGTTATGATCACCGTTTTTCAGGCGCTGCCTGTTCGACATTCTCGCAGCAATATTACGGGAGACTTTCATGGTTGATTCATCCCTGCCGCCATTCATCCAGGCTCTGCTTGCGCCTGGGGCATACCCTCACCCCGCGCCGGAGATAACGCTGGTACAAACCCATATTTCCTATGTGCTGCTGGCCGGCGATTTTGTCTACAAGATCAAAAAGCCCGTGGATTTCGGGTTTCTCAACTTCACTACTCTCGAAAAACGTAAATATTTCTGTGAACAGGAACTGCTCTTAAACCGACGGTTATGCCCATCCCTCTACCTTGGTTTGGTCGCGATCACCCAGGAGGGCGAGACCTTTTCTCTGGACGGTTCGGGCACTCCGATGGATTACGCGGTGAAAATGGCGCGCATGCCGGAAGAGCGGATGATGGCCAAGGTTATCGCCAGGGGCGAACTCACCAGGGAGATCCTGGACCGGATCATTGCCATCCTGGTCCCCTTTTACGCCAAAGCCGAAACCGGACCCGGCATTGAAGAATTCGGCACCGCCCAGTCGGTCAGCATCAATGTGCTGGAAAATTTTGAACAGACCCAGGGATTCATCGGCTGCGCGGCTTTGAGCCGGGAACAGTTCGGGGCGATCAGCGGATACGCCAGAACTTTCCTCGCC
>JAHJTI010000088.1 GCA_018829945.1 Pseudomonadota bacterium
CGGGTCAAAGCGGCTCTGCGCCGCAAGGAGGGATTGAGCGAGGAAGGAGGCGAGAACAAGAAAAACGGCCCGCTGACCATCCACGGGATAACCATTGATCCCAACCGCTACGAAGTACGGTTGGGGGAAGAAACCATCACTCTGACCGTGACCGAATTTTCCATTCTGGAGCTTCTGGCCAGACGGCCGGGCTGGGTCTTCAACCGCCAGCAGATCATCGACGGAGTCCGGGGCTACGACTATGTCATTACCCCACGGGCCGTGGACGTCCAGGTGTTCGGGCTCAGGAAAAAGCTGGGCGAGGCGGGGAAATACATCGAAACCGTGCGCGGCATCGGCTACCGGATGCAGGATTAGGCGGGGCCTGTCGAATTCGGATCCCCCCTCTCAAACAAAGAGATCGGTCAGCTCAAATTTTTCCCCGTCAAAAAGCCCTTTGTCGGTGATTTTCAGCGACGGGATCACAGGCAGAGCCAGAAAGGCCATGGTCATGAAAGGGGTCTGCAGGGTGGAGCCGTTTTCCTTGACCCGCTGCTCAATCACACTGTAATTTTTTGCCATCTCTTCGCAACTGCCCAGCCCCATAAGTCCTGCCACGGGCAGGGCCATCCTGTGTACCTCCTCCCCTTTCACAAAACAGATACCGCCACCGCTTTCCTGAAGCAGGTTCACGGCCCGAGCCATATCCACGTCGTTGCTGCCGATGGCAATGAGGTTGTGGGAGTCGTGGGCAATGGAGGAGGCCATGGCCCCGTTTTGCAAACCGAAGCCGCGAACAAAACCGATGGCCGGAGGCGCTGGGGTATAGCGGTTCAGAACCAAAATCTTCAGCAGGTCCGTGGCCGGGTCCGGTTCGACCAGGGCGCTTCCCGCCGGGACCGCATACTCCCCGGCCCCGGTAACGATCTGACCGTCGGTCACCTCAATGACCTTGAGCCGCGCTCCCCTTACCTCCACCCGCAGCTGCTCGGCCGTAAGCGGAGGGGCATTGAAATGATTGATCGCCCGAGGCTGGACCGCCTCAAAAAGCGGTTTCCCCTTGTCGCTGACCATCTCGCCATTAATCCAGGCAGCGCGCACCTCCATGCGTTCCAGGTCTTCAACCACAATGAAATCAGCGGGATCACCTTTTTGCAGCAGCCCCACTCCGAGCCCGTAATGACGCACAGGATTGACGCAAGCGCATTGCAGGAGATCAAAGAGATCATGCCCAAGCCGGAGTCCCTCTTTGACCAGCAGATTGATATGGCCCCGGACCAGGTCCGCCGGTTTCAGATCGTCGGTGCAGAGCATGCATTGTTCGGGATGACTGGTGATAAGCGGATGCAACACCTCGAAATCCCGGGCGCTTGAACCCTGGCGCAGCATGATTTTCATGCCAAGGGCCAGTTTTTCATAACACTCGTCCAAAGTGGACGATTCATGATCGGTTGAGATCCCGGCCTTCGCATATGCTGCCAATGCATCTCCCCGCAAACCTGGGGCGTGGCCATCCACCCGTTTCCCCAGCTTGGCGGCGGCGGCCAGCTTGGCAATCACCTCCGGGTCCTGGCCAATGACCCAGGGGAAATTCATCATCTCGGCGAGAAAGAAGATATCCTCTCGCTTGAGCAACGCTTCCACGTCCCGTGCGTCAAGCGTGGCCCCGGAGCTTTCAAAGCCGGTTGCCGGAACACAGGACGGGGCGCCGAAATAAAACTTCAGCGGGACCTGGCGGCCGCTCTCGACCATAAAATCGATGCCTGGGATACCAAGGACATTGGCAATCTCATGGGGGTCGGCCACCACCGCCACAGTACCGTGACACACCGCCTTGGCCGCAAAGGCAGCCGGGGTCAGCATGGAGCTTTCGATATGGATATGGGAATCGATCAATCCCGGCAGGATGAAGGGGCCTTTCGCCGCAGAATCAGGCAGGACCTCGACGATGCGCCCCTGCTCGATAACCAGGGTGCCAGGAAACTTGTTGCGACCCAAGGGGTCAACAATAATGCCGGATATCTTTTTCATCGCTTCTCCCGTAACTGACAAGGTGAAATCATCCTTTCATTGTAGAGAGCCGAGTGCAGGAACGCAAGTCCTGCTCAATCCTTGCCGGTCTTGCGGGCGATATACACCACATGCCGGCGACCGCCCCTCCCCGGGCGTTGCCGGTTCACGGTGAAGCCCGCCGCCTGCAGCCTTTTTTCAAAGGTCTGATCCGGATCTTCAGACCAGACCGCGAACACCCCGCCCGGTTGCAAGGCAGCCCGGCTCGAGGCCAGCGCCTTCTTGCCGTACAGATAATCGCCTCTCCCCTGATCCCCCTCATAGGGGCCTTCGTACAGGTCGAGGATTATGGCTGCAAAGCGGTGTTCCTTTCCCTTTTTCGCCGCCTCCGCAATGATCTTGGCCACATCACTGATCACCACCCTGACCCTGGGGTCGTCCACGGCCCCTTCGGTCAACTGGGCAATGGGTCCCTGGCACCAGGTGACCATGATCGGGTTGAGTTCCGCCACCACCACCTCGGCATCGGCAGGAAGATTATCCAGGGCAGCCTTGAGGGTAAAACCCATGCCCAATCCGCCCACCAGAACCCTGGGTTTCTTGATCTCTTTCAAGCCTGCACAGGCCAGCTCCGATAAAACAATCTCCGACATATTGGCCGAGGAGTTCATCAGCACCCGGCTGTCGATGGTGATCAAAAAATCCTTTTCGCCCCGCTGCCGCAGGTCAAGAAGCCCCTCATCGGTGTCAATGCTGTCCACTACCCGCCAAGGCAAAGCCATTTACAATTCTCCCATCTTTTTGACCCGCCCCACTGCCCCGCTTTCCAGACGGACCTTGATGCCGTGCGGATGGGTGGGGGATTTGGTCAGGATATCTTTGACAACCCCCTCGGTGAGTTTGCCTGAGCGCTGATCCTCTTTAAGTACGATGCACACCCGCAATCCGGGTTTGATCTCGCTTCGATTCATGCCATTCATGGGGCTTATTTCATCTCCCGTTGGATCAACGCCGACAACTCCGCAAAGGTGTCGCTGAAGTAATGCGGCGTTGTCTGGCCAGGGCTGCTCGGGTTTTCCACGTTGACTCCGTATTGCAGCCCCTGCTCGGTCAGGGCCTTGTATTTTTTCATCTTGCCTGCATATTTCGAGCTGGGGCGCTCTTTTTCCGCGAGCAAACCAAGAGAGACAAGTATCTTGTTCGCCTTGACCGTGGAGATCTCCACCTTATTGTCTTTGAGCAGATTGGTGAGTGATTCTGTTTTTTCCACTGCTTCCTCCTTCAAGGTCTGTTCCGAAAAAAGCGATCCTATTATGCTAAAAATCAACCCTAAGAGAGTCGTAACAACAACCCTTCGACAGGCTCAGGGTGAGCGGATTTTGTTTTAATGTATTGATGTTCCGCTCGTGCTGAGCCCTTCGACTGAGCTCAGGAGAGCCCTGTCGAAGCACCAACTCTTAACACCCGAAGCGACCATATGTCACCCGCCCTGTCCCAATCCGTCCGCCACAAGCAAACTCTCCAGGCAATGCTCCCGGATTCCGTAAAACTCCTTGATCTCACGAATCTGGGCCAGCAGTTCTGCCTGTTTTACCGGGCCTGATCCCTTCACCCCCAGAATCATCTTGTTCTTGCTGGTGTGCTCCAAGGAAACGAACTCGAATATCTGGGTCTCGTAGCCCGAGGCTTCAAGAAGCAGCCCGCGCAGGCTATCGGTGACCATCTCCGCCTCCTGGCCCATATGGATGCCGTGCTTGAGCATGGGCTTGAGCAGTTGCGGGCTTTGCATCTGGGGCCGAATCTGCTTATGGCAGCAGGGAGCACACATGATGATCCCGGCTCCGGAGCGGATGCCAAGATGGATAGCGTAATCCGTAGCCATATCGCAGGCGTGCAGGGCGATCATGATATCGATACTCTCCGGCGGAAAACTGCGAATATCGCCCTGAACAAAAGACAACCCGTCGAGCTTCAGCTTTTTGGCAGCTTTGGCGCACAGGCGGACAAGATCATCCCGCAACTCCACCCCGGTCACCTTGGGCGCAAGCTCCAGGCCGGAGCGCAAATACTCCTCCATGGCAAAGGTGAGGTACCCCTTACCCGAGCCGAAATCAACCACCCGCAGCTCCTCTTTTTCTTTCAACTTGGAGGCGGTAATGGCGTGATCGAGAACCTCAATAAATTTGTTGATCTGCTTCCACTTGCGCGACATGGAGGGGATGAGCTGGTACTGCGCATTGGTGACCCCAAGCTCCTTCAAAAACGGCGTGGCGAGATCGAGAAACCGCTCCTTCTCCCGGTCATGTTTCTGGGGAGAGACACTTCTGGGAGCTGCCTTGCCCCTTTGCATATTGCACTTTCCCTTCTTGTTCATCGAGAGCTGAATATCCTCGGTTACTGTTTGCAGATGCACATTGTTGAAGGCAGTGGCGAACAGATCGCGGATAAAAGCAACCCCCGCCGTGATGGGTAGGTTTTTGGTGATATCCTTGGTCTGATAGCGGTAGAGAAAAGAGAGGCTCTCCCCGTCTTTCAGGGTGAGCCTCCGGACAAAAACCCGGTCCAGCTCCGGTTCCGTCCCATGGTATTTCCCCAAAACGAGTTTGACAAAGGTGTTGCCGGCAAGGCAATCTTCAAGCAGGCTGAAAAAAAGCTCCCTCTGATTGTCTCTCTCCTTGGGGCCGGTTTCCGTCTCGGTTATCTCAGTCATGTTGACCTCCTGACAACTGCGCTTCGACAGGCTCAGTGTGAGCAGTGCTAATGGCGACGGAAGTTATCTTAAAGGTATTCATATTCCGTTCGTGCTGAGCCTGTCGAAGCACCTGTTTATGGAAAAACTTTCCTCGCCCCCTCACCCTTCTTTAAGGGAAAGCGCAATCCTCTTCCGCTGGGGATCAACCTCCAGCACCCGGACCATCACCTGCTGCCGCACCTTGACCACCTCACCCGGCTCCTTCACATAGCGGTCGGCCAGCTGGCTGATGTGAATCAGCCCGTCCTGGTGCACACCGATATCGACAAAGGCCCCGAACTTGGTCACGTTGGTGACCAACCCCGGCAACCGCATGCCCGTCTTGAGATCAGCGATACTATTGACCTCCTCACTGAAGGCAAAACCGCTGAAGGTGGCGCGCGGGTCGCGGCCAGGCTTGGCAAGCTCACCCACGATATCGTTTAGAGTCGGCAGCCCCACCGTTTCGCTGACATAGCACCCAAGCTCGATCTTCTCCCGAATCTCCGAGCGCTCAATGAGATCGTTGACCTTACAGCCGCAATCCTTAGCCATCTGTTCCACGATCCGGTACTGCTCGGGGTGAACCCCGCTTGAGTCCAGAGGATTGGCCGCACCCCGGATTCGTAAAAATCCGGCGCATTGCTCAAACGCCTTGCCCCCCAGGCGGGGCACCTTGAGCAATTCAGCCCGGCGGCTAAAGGGGCCGTTTTCGTTGCGGTACTTGATGATGTTTTGGGCCAACACCGGACCCAACCCGGAAACATGGGCCAGCAGTTCGGCGCTGGCGGAATTCAGCTCCACCCCCACCCGGTTGACACAGCTTGCTACGGTATCGTCCAGACTCTTTTTTAGCGCCGTCTGGTTGACGTCGTGCTGATACTGGCCCACGCCGATGACTTTGGGGTCCAGCTTGACCAGCTCGGCCAGGGGGTCCTGCAACCTCCTGCCGATGGACACCGAGCCGCGCACCGTCAGGTCGTGGTCGGGGAATTCCAGCCTAGCAATTTCCGAGGCGGAGTAGATCGAGGCGCCGCTCTCATCCACCATGGTGATGATTATCTCGGCAGGCAACCCCAAACCCCTCACAAAGGTCTCGGTCTCCCTGCCCGCGGTGCCGTTGCCGATGCCGATGGCCTCAATCCGGTATTGCCGGCAGAGTTCGGTCACCACCTTGCCGGCTTCCCGGCTCTGGGCTTCGGAGAGGGTGGGGTAGATGGTGGCGTGATGCAGGAGTGTGCCCTGTTCGTCCAAGCAGACCAGCTTGGCCCCAGTGCGAAAGCCGGGGTCCAGGGCCAGGACCCGTTTACGACCCAGGGGCGAGGCAAGGAGCAGCTCGCGCAGGTTGTCGACAAACACCTGGATCGCCTCCTGATCCGCCCGCTCTTTGAGCTGGGTACGGAGCTCGTTTTCCAGCGATGGGGCCAGGAGCCGCTTGTAGCTGTCCTGCACGGCAAGATCAACCTGTTGCGCGGCTACGGTGCTGCCCTTGACAAATCGTCTCCGCAACA
>JAHJTI010000089.1 GCA_018829945.1 Pseudomonadota bacterium
ATCATCGACTTGCAACTTTTTGAAGAAGCCCTGCAAGATCTCTCCTGTGATTACCTCACCGGCCTTTCAAATCGAAAAGAATTCGAAACCCATCTGCAACAGGAATTCGCCAAGGCTGAACGGCGGGGACGCCCGCTCTCCCTGCTCTTTCTCGATCTGGACGATTTCAAGCGCGTTAACGACACCTTTGGTCACCAGGCCGGAGATCTGGTCCTGAAACGGACGAGCAGCATTATCGAGGCCCTGAAACGGGTTGAGGATACGGCAGCACGATACGGCGGGGAGGAAATTGCAATCATCCTGCCGGATACCGATAAATACCAGGCCAAGGTCCTTGCCGAACGAATCCGGGAGCAGATTGAAAAAGCGCGAATCAGCTATGCGGAGGACGAAATCCGGATAACCATCAGCGCCGGGATCGCTTCATATCCGCAGGATGCTGTGGGAAAGACCGCGCTGGTCAGCAGCGCCGACCATGCCCTGTATTCGGCAAAAAGGAACGGCAAGAATATCGTTTCTCTCTACCAGCCGGAAAAACGCAGATATCTGCGCATCGACTTCACACAGCAGTTGGAAGTGAAATTTTCAAACGGGAAAAATGGCAACATTACACAAACATTTACCCCGAAAGGCAAGAATCTTTGCGTCGGCGGCATCCTCTTTGAAAGCAACAAAAATATAAAAATCGACACCAGCCTTGAAATCAAGATCGATCTTGGGATCGGCACCCCCCTGCCGCTGCATGGTAAAGTCGCCCGGGTTGAAAAGATGAAGGGCGGGAAATACGACATCGGCGTTTTTTTCCAGGGAACTGGGGGCAATGCCATGCATACCTTGAGCAAATACATCTGTCAGCATTTTGAATGGCTGGGCCAGGTCTGTCTCCCGACCCAGCGGGTGTTTGAACGAACAGGGTATTATTCGCAGGTAAGTCAATAAAAAGCGAGTACGGCTCGCATTGAATTTTTAAAATAGGGTTTTGGGGCGGTCAAACAACAAGATAGGAGAACGAAGATGAAAAAAATTATGATGATCATCGCGGCTACAGTATTGAGTTGCAGCTTTGCCTTTGCGGCAAACATGGCAAACTTTACAAATACGGTCAACACTCTGGGGTTGGATCAGGCTGTGGCCGAAGCAATGGCCGAGGGAAACAGCATTGACGATATCATGACCCAGGCTTTGGCCATTGAGGGGATGAATCCCCAGGCGATAATCCTCGCCATGCTCAATGCAGGAGCGGATGTCGGTGCGGTGGCCACAGTTGCGGCAAAGAACGGCGTGAGCGCCCAGGTTATTGCCAAGGCTACCCAGCAGTTTGCCAGCAAGGGGCAACAGGACACCCAAGCCTATACTCCGGCAGGTCCTGCACCCCGAACCGTTGTCTCAATTCCAGTGTCCGGCGTTCCTGGCGGCGGTGGCGGCTCAGCTCCGGCAGAACGTTATGCCAGCCCTTCCACCTTGTAAGATAAATCAGAATATGCGACAAGAGGTATAGAAGGTAGCCTACATGCCTCGTTTTGCGATTTTCTTTTTTCTTAAAAATTTTTACCAAGGGACAACAATGAAGAAAAAATTCCACACACTCACTGCGCTGGCTGTTGGCACAGGAATCTGTCTGCTCTCCGCGCCGCTGGCCTTTTCCGCTGAAAGCCAGCCTGCGGGGAGCAATCCGCCCCAGGAAGCCACACCCGGAACTTCCTCGTATTCATCGGACAAAATTTTCGGTTCCAAGGGCGGCTTTATCCACCCCTTCATGTCCGTATCCGCAGTGAACTCGGACAACATCAACAATACCAAGGATAACGAAATCAGCGATTGGAGCACCATTTACTCGCCCGGAATCTGGCTGGCGCTTCCCAGAAGCGAACAAACCCAACTGGATATTGTTTCCTCAAACACCGCTCCCGGCGGACGCCAGATGTTCATGGACAAGCCGAAATCCTTTAACCGCTATCAGGGCTATGCCTTTTATGGCGCGGACATCGAAGAGTACCATACCCACACCGAGCGCAACACGGTGAAGCAGGCGGCTGTCGGATATTTCCAGTACAACCTCCGCGGCGGGCTTTCCATCGATGTATATAACAAATATGTCGATTCGGAGGATCCCATCGGAACCGGCGACACCACCGAGATAGACGCCTTCAAGAACAACCTCGCCGGGATGATGGTCGATTACGACCTCGGCACCAAATTCAATATCCGGGCCGATTACACCCACTTCCGCTTGAGCTACGATCTGCTGGAGAGCCGCGGCAAGAACCGCGACGACAACTCGTACAGCGGCTATCTTTTCTACAAATACTCGCCAAAAACCAATTTCTTTGCCCAGTACGAGTTCGTCAATGTTGCCTACGATACCAACACCATTGAAGACAATGATCAACACCACTACAGTCTCGGTATTCAGTGGAAACCCACCGAAAAAACACGACTGAGAGGCAAGGTTGGCGTTGTGGACCGCAACAGCGACAACAATTCGGCGGGCGACAACACGGAACCCAGTGTCGAAATTGTGGCCAACCATCAGCTCACCGAGAAAACAGGACTTCAGCTTCTTGCTTCGCAGAAAGTCAACGAGTCCACCGTATCCACCGCGTCCTACTCCAACGACACCACTGTTTCTGCCTCTGTGCTGACGCAGTTCACGGAGAAAATCGGGGCATCCGTTCGCCTTTCCTACACCAAAACCGACTTCCAGGAAAATGTTGGCGCATTGGGAAGAACCGACGACATTTACTCGCTGAGCCCCTCCCTGCGGTACATGTTCAAAGAATGGCTCATGGCTGATCTCGGCTACGAGTATTCAGACCGTGATTCCACACGGGATGGCTTTGATTACGCGACAAACAAGGTATTTGTCAGATTGAGCTCCGGATTCTAGTCACTCCCCTCATTTTTTTGTGCTGCTCGCAATCATCCCAGCCGGTTTGCCCCTCGGCTGGGATGATTGCCAATGGAATACTATATTCATCTACAGGTAATCAGCAGTGAAGAAACAAATCGTTTTTCTTTGTCTCGCCTTGTTTTCCTTTCTTTTTCTCCCCTTTTCCGCCAGTGCTGACTCCTACACGGTGGGCTACGGCGATGTTCTAAAAATTACGGTCTATAATCATCCTGATCTTGAAACCAAGGTCAGTGTCAACGATTCCGGCCAGATACTGATGCCGCTCCTGGGTCATGTTGCCGTAAAAGGCAAAACCATCGGTGAAATTTCAGACCTGCTCGCAGTAAAGCTGGCGGATGGCTATATCGTTTCCCCCCAGATCAATGTTTTTATCGAGGCCTATGGCAGCAAATGCTATGTAACCGGTGAGGTAGTCAAACCTGACGCCTACGTCATCAGTGACGATACAACCGTGATCAAGGTGATCACCCTTGCCGGAGGCTTCACCGGCAAAGCATCCAGAGGCGGGGTCTCTATTATCCGCAAGGATGGAGATAAGGAAATCGTCATGACCGACGCTCCCCTGGATACCTTTGTGAAGAAAAATGATGTGGTCGTCGTGCTGGAAAGTTTCTTTTAATTCCGTCTCCCTAAAGACTCCAGGCTCACAGCCTTACCATTTATTATCAGCCAACCTCCTGAGTATAGAGAACTCATTCACATGCAAGAACAACAGCTCGAAACCATTGACCAGGAAATCCATCTTCGCGACTACTACCATGTGATCAAAAAGCGGAGGAATCTGGTCTGCCTCTTTGCGGCCATTACCTTTGCCCTGGTTTGCCTGGTCACCTTTGCCGTAACCCCGCTCTATGAGGCAGATACTCAGGTTCTGATTGAAAAAAACAAGGAAAGCGACCTGACAGTGGCAGGGGGGATGATCAGCTATGATCCGGAATTCCTCCAGACCCAATTCGAAATCATCAAAAGCAACAACGTAGTGTACCGGGTCATTGATCGGCTGAAGCTCGACACCCAGTACCGCAGGCACTTTCTCAAAGATACCGACGGATTTCTCTCCGCCTCCCTGGACACCGTTAAAAGCTTTTTTTCCGAGAGCGGCACAAGCGAAAACCTTGGGTTAAAAGCCAAGGAACCTACCGATGCCGACCGCATCGCCGAGATTATCCAGAAACGGATCGAGACAAAACCGCAACGCAACACCAAGATTGTTTTGGTGACCTATCAGGATCCGAACCCTGTGATGTCCAGCATGGTGGTAAATGCCATGGTGGACTCCTACATGGCTGAATTGCTCGAGATAAAGATGCATGCCAGCAACTACGCCTTGCAATGGATGACCGCCAAGGCAGAGGAAGAAAGGAAAAAACTCCAGCAATCCGAAATGGTCCTGCAAAAATATCGGCAGGAAAATAACATTGTGACTGTGGAAAACAAACAGGTAGTTGTTCCGGGAAAGCTTGCCGAATTCTCCATCCAACTTTCCAAGGCGCAAGCCCTTCGCAAGGAATCAGAAGACCTATACAACCAGTTGCACATACAGGAGAACAACCCTGAAGCCATCGAATCGCATCCTTTATTGTCAACCAACCTGGCCCTGCAGCGTATCCGTGACCAAATCCTCCTGGCAGACCAGAAAATCGCCGAACTTACCACTAAATATGGCGCTAAACATCCGTTGATGATGAAAGCCCTAAGCGATCGGGAAATACTGAACCAGGAAAAAGCAAGAGAGATCAAACGCATTGTCCAAACCATCAAAAATCAATACCTCCTGGCCAAATCCCAGGAACAGAATATCGCAAACCTCCTGGAAGGGTCTAAACAGGAGATGATCACTCTCAATGAGAAAATGATCCAGTACGACATCATGCAGCGGGAATCCGAAACGAATCGCGCCCTCTATGACGCTCTGATAAAGAATATCAAACAGCAGGGCGCCACTGAACACTCGCAAATGGTCAACGTCTGGGTGGTCAAAAAAGCGCAGGTGCCAGAAACTCCTGCTACTCCTAAAAAGATGCGCAACATCCTGCTCGGCCTTGTGCTTGGCTTGTTCGGTGGCATCGGCTGTGCTTTTTTCATCGAGTATCTGGACAATACAGTCAAAAGCAGTGAAGAGGTGGAACGCCGCTTCAAGGTTCCTGTGCTCGGCGTGGTAGGGCAGGTGGACGACAAAACCAGGAGCATCGAGACTATTATCATTGAGGACCCGCGCTCACCAACCGCAGAGTGCTACAAATCCATCCGTTCCTCGCTGATGCTCTCCTCCCCGGAACATCCGCCCAAATCCCTGTTGATAACCAGCGTGGAGCCCCAGGAAGGAAAAACAAGCACCTCCCTCAATATTGCCCGCACCCTGGCTCAAACCGGCAGCAAGGTCCTTCTTCTGGACTGCGACATGCGCAAACCCAGGCTGCACAGTATTTTAGGAATCTCCAACCGGGTTGGGCTTTCCTCGTTTCTGTCCGGGAACACTGACAAAGAGATCGTGGCCAAACTTGAAGAAAACAACCTGACCGTCATCCCTTCCGGGCCAATTCCACCCAATCCTTCCGAACTGCTGGGCTCTGAACGGATGACCAATCTGCTTCAGGGACTCGCCAAGAAGTTTGACTACATTATCCTGGATACCCCGCCGATCATGAGCGTGACCGACAGCCAGGTCTTAAGCCATCTGGTTGCCGGAGTGGTCATGGTTACCAGGGCTGGAAAAACAAACTATGAGATGCTGGGTAAGGGGCTCAAGATGCTTCAGTCAATCCATGCTCCCCTGCTTGGCATCGTGATCAACGGCATGAGCGAAAAGATCAGCGGCGACTATTATTACGGCGGGTACTATAAGCAGTACTATGCTGCCGCAGAGCCTGAAGCGCAGGAGAAGTCCGCGGCATGATCGACATCCATTGCCACATCCTGCCAGGAGTGGATGACGGACCCGCCGACATGGAACAAGCCCTTGCCATGGCCAGAATTGCCGTTGAAGACGGCATTACCACCATTATCGCCACCCCGCATATCTCGGACTCCTTTCAGGATGCCAAA
>JAHJTI010000008.1 GCA_018829945.1 Pseudomonadota bacterium
ACCTTGGCGCCGCCGGCTTTCTTGAAGTAGTTGACCGCAGCCATGGTGCCAGTCTTGTCATCATAATAGATGTCATGACGCTTGCCGATGGCTTCCTCATCCTGGTCATCGGCCCGGGCGCTCAACTCGCCGCCGCAAACACGACAGACCAGCTTCCCGTCTTTTTCCACGGGTTTGATGGCCTCAAAGGCGATGTGGTTGGGATGGTTGTTGTCATTGGCGCAAAGACGACGGCCCATGATCCGATCTTTAGCGATCTGGCGGTCAAGGAGGATCTCGATGACGTAGTTCAGGGGCATGTCCGCTTCTTTCAAAGCCTTGTCAAGGGCTTCAGCCTGGGCGAGAGAGCGGGGGAAGCCGTCCAGAAGCCAGCCCTTGGCCTTGGATTTTTTCAGGGTCTCAAGGACCATGGGGATGGTTATTTCGTCGGGAACCAGATCGCCGCGCTCGATGAATGCCTTGGCTTTCATGCCCAATTCGGTGCCGCCCTTGATGTGTTCCCGAAAGATGGCGCCGGATTCAATATGGTCGATGTTGTACTTGTCTTTGACAATGGCGCCTTGGGTGCCTTTGCCGCTTCCATTTGGCCCGAAAGCCAGGATGTTTACCGCCATGACGATTCTCCTTTAATCAATACAGTGTATGTTGGCGAGAACACGAATGCGCCCCGCTCCATGGATATGAATGAAGATTCACTCAAGGAATAAATAGCTTAGAACTATATACCCAAAAATAGATTGAGGCCAGAAAAAATATTTTAAATGGAAGAACGATGGGCGGGAATAACTCGATTGCGTCGCGAACATTGGACGAAACAGATAAGGTGCAGACGGACTTGTCAGGAAACTTGGCGAGAAAAAATCAGGTGTTCGACCGGTTCAGCTTGCATTATGTAACGCGCAGAACTCTTTGACCAATAATTTTCTGGCAACCAACTCAAGCTTGAAATAAAAAGGGCTTTGCATGAGAATCCGGATGGCTTTTTGCTGGGTCATTGCGGTCACCTTTTCTTGGAAACATATTTTCGCATCCTTCGCAGTGTCTTTGCTTCTCTCATCGGCGGTTTAAGGGAAAACTTGATTGGTGTGCTGCTGCTAAGTCTGCAGGGAAAACGCATTCCCGATCTGCCTGCATTCTTACTCATTGAAACCATTGGAGAAATGCAGCATAATATTTCTGATAAAAGTTTTGTCATTTTGGTGGATGTTTGGTGTTGTGGTTATCAGGGCTGAGACAGAATTATTTCTCAACCGGATGGCCAAAAACAGCTACTTCATCGGATCTTACATTTTGGGTCGGCACAGCCTGACGCTTTTTGAGGGACCATGCAAAAAATATTTTTTGGGGTTTTCATGTTGTTCGTGATTCTGTTCATCGGAACGTCCGGATACATGATTATTGAAAACGGCTCTTTTCTCGACAGCCTGTATATGTCGGTGGTCACCATCACCACGGTGGGCTACGGGGAGATTATCCCCCTGAGTCCAGCGGGCCGGTATTTCACCATCTTTCTTATTCTGGTCGGGGTAGGCTTTGTCCTCTATCTGGTGGGCGAAGTCACGGAGTCCATGGTTGAAGGGGGACTGCGGAAAATCATGGGGAGGAACAATATGGAAAAGCGGGTGGCTGCTTTGAAAAACCACTACATTGTTTGCGGTTTTGGCCGGATCGGCAAGGTGATCTGTAAGAATTTCAAAGAAAGCAAGCTGCCCTTTGTCATTGTTGAGAGCGATCCCGACGAGGTGCAAAAGATTGATGAACTCGGGTATCTGGCCTTGCTCGGCAGCGCGTCCAGTGACGAGATGCTGCTCAAGGCAGGACTCAAGGAAGCCAAGGGCTTGATCGCCGTGGTCTCTTCCGATGCGGAAAATGTTTATATTATTCTTTCGGCCAGGGGGCTCAATGCCAACCTTTTTATCATGGCCCGTTCCAGCGGGGCGGAAGGCTCGGAGACCAAATTGCTGCGGGCCGGCGCCGACAAGGTGATCTCCCCGTATTTTATCGGGGCGTGCCGCATGGCCCAGCTTGCCGTGCGGCCAACAGTGGTGGATTTTCTTGATCTCACCGTGCATGGCGGGGAGTTGGGTTTGCGTCTCGAAGAGCTGCGGGTTTCCGACCATTCGGCTCTTGCCAACAAGAGGCTGATGGATTCAGGCCTCCGCAAGGAGTATGACCTCATTGTCGTTGCCATCAAAAGGGAGCAGGGGGAAATGCAGTTCAATCCCCAGCCGCAAACCCTTATCCTGCCCGGCGATATTTTAGTCGTGCTGGGTGAGCATGAGCACATTGCGGCGCTTGAAAAGCAACTGTGATATAACTAATTATGATATGTTGTAATCATAGGCCAGCTACTTGTTATTTGAAGATTTATCCCGATCGGCCGATAGGATAAGGGGAAAGGTTTTACGGCAGTTTTTTCATTCTTTCGTGGGTGGCATACACAATGGCAAGTGAAAAACTTTTTAAAGGCGGGGTTGAGATTCAGAATGGCGCGTTTATTCTGAGGGTCACCAAGGATCGTCTTCAGGTCGTTGTTACGCCAAAAGATGCCAGGGGGGGCGGAGCGCAGCTGGATCATGACCTGCTGAAAAAGGAGCTTGCCGAAAACGGTGTCGTCGGCGGAGTGTTGCCGGCTCCCGAGGCGGCCGGGGGCGGATCGTTTTCCGTGGCTAAGGGGATTCCCCCGGTTCCCGGTGAGAACGCCAAGGTCAAGATGCATGTCAAACCCGCCATCCCCGGCCCGCAAAAAACCGATCCGGACAAGGATCAGGTGGATTACCGTGAGCTCGGAACCATCGTCAATGTTGCCAAGGACCGGCTGCTGCTTGAAAAAGTCGCGCCCAGCCAAGGCAAGGCCGGTCAGGATGTCTTTGGGGTCGGTATTCCTTCCAAACCTGGAAAAGACAGCAAGCTCAAATATGGCAAGGGAGTGACACTCTCCTCCGATGAATCGAAAATTTTTGCCGCGCTGGATGGCAAATTCGTCATGTCGGAAGGCAAACCCACGGTTTTGGGAGAACACTCCATTACCGGCGATGTGGATATGAAGGTGGGGAATATCGTCTTCGGCGGATCCAACCTGACAATCAGCGGAGAGGTTCTTCCCGGTTTCAGCGTCAAATGCCGGGGGGATATCAAGATCGGCCAGGGGGTTAACAATTCTTATGTCATGGCCGGAGGTTTTCTGACCGTCTTGGGCGGAGTTGTCGGCGAAGAGGCAAAACTGCGGGCCAAGGGAGATATTACCGTCGATTTTGTTGAGAATGGTCCGAAGCTGGAAACCGCAGGGTATCTCCGGGTCAATGATGTTCTGTTGCAGGCGCAGGCCAGTGTCGGCAGGGATGTGATCGCCACCCAGGGGAATGGCACGATCATCGGCGGCAAAATTATTTCCGCAGGCTCCGTGCATGTCAAGGAGTTGGGATGCGACGCCGAGGTGGCGACCGAGGTGTGTGTCGGGCTGGTGCCGTCGCTGCAGATGAAGAAACAGAAAATTGAGGAAGACCTCGGTCTGTGGTCGGACCGTTTGAACGAGGTCATCAAGAATATCAGCGCTCTTGAGAAGATAAAGAAGGAACTGGCCGGAAAATTTCCCGAGGAGAAAAGCACCTTGCTCGCCAAGTGCAGGGCTTTTATGCCCAAAGCCATGGACAAGGTCAATCTCTTGACTGAAGAAAGCCAGGCATTGGAACTGGAACTTGAGCAAATGGTGAACGAGCAGGTGTATGTCTATGGCCACCTTTTTCCCGGCGTGGTGGTGAAGATAGGCAGCCTGGTCCGGACCATCACCCTAGAGGAAGAGCAGTCGATTATCTATTTCGATAAAACAAGCCACCAGATTCTGGTGCGGAAAATGACCCGCGAAGAGCGGGACGCCATGCCTTCCTGAGCGCCGATTTTCTCAGGCGTTCAATTCACTGTGTTGATCGCTTGGCCACGGGAGGTAAAAGATATCCCCTGCTGCGATTCAGCGCCTATCATTATTGTTTCGACGAGCAGCGGATTGACGGATTTTTCCGAATTCCAGCCAACCACGAAATTGGCGCCTGAGCCGCCGCTCTTGTCTTTTTGCGGGACCACATACCGGATAGACTCCCACGGACCCAGAGAGACAGGTTGTTCGAGATATTTTCTGATGAGTTTTCCTTTGCTGTCGTAGTAATCCGCAGATGATACGGTGACGCGGTGTCTGGCATCAATGTTTCTGATGCTCAGGGTAATGGTCAGCAAAAACGGCTTCTCTCTGTTTCCCACATAGATATGCGAATAGGCAGGCACATAAATGGTTTGCCCCCGCGAGAGATTCACGGATTCATCTCCATGGGCGGGCCTTGATACGATGAGCAAGAGTGCGAGCAGGGGCAGGATAGACAGGCAGCTGGTCTTTTTCATAGATTCTTCTCCATGACGGTGTTTGGCTGCAGTTCCTTCGTAAATAAGGGTGAAAATGAATCGTTTATTTTGATTTTTCAGGTTCGTGGTTAGATCACCCTCTATAAAATAATAGCCCGTTTTTGCGGTAGAATGAAATTCTTTTTTTGCCGCCCCGCAGACCAGGAAATTGCCGGCTATCCGGCAGGGAGCAGGGCCAGCATCTCCCGTACCGCCTGATCAAGTCCTACCATGATAGACCTGGCCATGATTGCATGACCGATGCTCAGTTCCTCAATGGTTCCCAGTCCGGCCACTCGGCGGGTATTGAGATAGTTGAGGCCGTGTCCGGCATTCACCCGAAGACCCATTTCATACGCCTCTTCCGCCGCAGTGGCGATGAGGGAAAATTCTTTGTCCCGCGCTTGTTCCGTTACAGCATCGCAGTAGCGCCCGGTATGAATCTCGACAAAGGTCGCGCCCACCTCGTGGGATGCGCTGA
>JAHJTI010000090.1 GCA_018829945.1 Pseudomonadota bacterium
GCTACGCTGGGAAAACCCCATCTTTTCATTGATGGTTTGCGAGAGTTCTTTTCTGGTAAGATTGGATCGTTTCATCTATTATGCCTCACGTAACTGACCGTTAAAACGGGAAATCATCATTTCGATAATTTTTTGGTGGATTTTACCAACTGTTTCGTCATCCAGGGTTCGGTCAATCGCTCTGTAGGTGATTGTAATTGCGATGCTCTTTTTCCCGGCAGCAATATTTTTCCCCTGGAATATATCAAAAATCTCAGCTTTTTCGATAAGCTTCTCTTCGCAACCGTGAATAGCTGAAAGCATTTCCCCGGCAGCAACCCCTTCGGGCACGATAAGGGCCATATCCCATTTCACAAAGGGAAACTTTGGCAACGGTGCAAAAGTCTTTGCCTGGGAAGAAAATCCGGTCAATGCGGCAAGATCAAGATCTACAAAAAAGGCCTGTTGCTTGACCCCAAAACCCTTCAGAGTTTTCTGGTTGAACGCTCCACACCAACCCAGTATTTTCTCTTCTCCCATCACGGCCAGGACTGTGCCTGGTTCGGCAAAGGAAGGTTCCTGCCCGGCAACTGCCACCTGACAGGTTACAGCCTGATCTAGCCGTAAACGATCAAGGATCTGAAACACTACCCCTTTAACATCGAAGATGTCCGTCTGGGTTTCCCCGACATGGAGGACAGGCGCTCCGGGATTCCTGCGCCCAGAAACCACTGCGGCCAAACGGAAAGGCTCCTCGGGTTGACCGCTCCCTTGGGGGTGAAAGACCTTGCCAACCTCAAAAAGCCGAACATCATGGCTCTGATGATTGATATTGCGTCGAAGATTCTCAAGAAGCCCCGGCAAAAGCGTGGTTCGCAGCACACTCTGATCTTCCGCCAGCGGGTTCAAAAGATGCACGGACTGCCGTCTGGCATCGTCCGCAGCAAGGCCCAGCAGGTCATGGTGCTGCGGGGCCACGAAACTGTAATTGATGGCCTCGTAAAATCCAAGGGCGGTAAGAATTTCCGCGACCTTTTTCCGCAGTTCCCGAAGTCCATCCTGTTCGGAAAAAGTCATGGGTACCATGGGCAGGGTGGTGGGAAGCAAGTTGTAGCCCACTATCCGGGCAACCTCTTCAATAAGATCGATCTCCCGCTCCAGATCAACCCGGAAACTCGGAGGGGTCACCCGCAGGGTATCTTCATCAATTTTTTCCACATCAATTTCAATGGAACTCAAGGCTGCCCCAATCCGGTCAAGGGGAAGATCCATGCCCAGCAGACTGCGCGTCCTCTTTCCCCGCAAGGTGATGGGTGCCGGAGCAACAACCCCGTCCTTGAAATCAACGCCTCCAGCGACGAGTTCACCGCCGGCCAGTGCAGTGATGAGCTGAACAGCCCGCTCCATGGCCTTGGGTACGCCTTGCGGGTCAACACCCCGTTCGAACCGATAGGACGCCTCCGTGCTCATGTTGAGCCGGCCACCGGTGCGTCGGATGACGATGGCGGCAAAACAGGCGCTTTCCAATAGAATATCGGTGGTTTGCGCATCAACTTCGGAATTGGCCCCGCCCATGATCCCTGCAACAGCCACAGGTCTCTCGGCATCGCAAATCATCAGCATTTCGGTGTCAAGCTGATGCTCGGTCCCATCCAGGGTGGAAAGAATCTCGCCGGATCTCGCCCGCCGGACAACAATTTTGCCACCAGAGAGCTTTTTGAAGTCAAAGGCGTGCAGAGGTTGGCCGTATTCCAGCATGACAAAGTTGGTAATATCGACAATGTTGCTGATCGGGCGCATACCCACAGCCAGCAATCGTTGTTGCAGCCACCAGGGAGAAGGTCCGATTTTTACATTTTTAACAAGGCGTGCGGCATAACGCGGACAATCATCCGCAGATTCAACCTCCACGCTGAACGGCAGGTTCTCGCCGGTCAACTCGGGGGGATTCACCACGGGCGGATTGATCCGCTTGCCGACAATCCCGCCCACTTCCCGGGCAATCCCCAGCACACTGGCGCAATCGGGCCTATTCGGGGTGAGATCGACCTCGATCATGGTATCCACCAGCCCCAGAGCCTGGCTGATTGGCTGACCCGGCTGCAAGTCCGCGGCAAGCTCCATGATCCCGGTCTGCTCCTCGGTAATGCCGAGTTCCTTGGCCGAGCACAGCATACCGAAGGATTCTTCTCCGCGGATCTTTGCCGGCTTGATGACGAA
>JAHJTI010000091.1 GCA_018829945.1 Pseudomonadota bacterium
AATCAGGAGATTCTCGAACGGGGGCGCATCGAAGAAAGTTTGCGGCGCAGCGAGAGAAGTTTGGCCAAGGCCCAGAAGATCGCCAGGCTCGGCTATTGGGAGTGGGATATCGTCAAAAACAATCTTGTCTGCTCCGAGCAGGCCTATCGCCTCTTTGGGGTGGGCAGGGAGGACAGGACCTACAGCTTTGAAGGCTTTCAGCAGTATGTCCATCCCGAAGATCAGCCTTTGTTGCAGACCTGGCTGCAGGCGTTGCTGGCGGGAGATTCTGCCGGAAATTTTGATTTCCGCATAATACGGTCGGATGGCGCGGAGCGGTGTGTCCATACGGAAGCCGAGGTCAAGCGGGACGAGCGTGGTCGGGCAGTTCAACTTACAGGTATTATTCAGGATATCACCGAGGCAAAGCATGCCACCCAGCAGATGGTGCTGTCGGACAATGTTTTTGAAAACAGCATCGAAGGCATTGTGATCACCAGCGCCGATGGCATTATCCAGCGGATAAACCGGGCATTTTCGGATATCACCGGCTATGGGCAGGATGAGGTAATAGGGCAAAACCCAAGAATTCTCAAATCAGAACGGCATGATGACGATTTTTTTGCCGAAATGTGGCGCGCCCTAGTGGATGATGGGCAGTGGCAGGGAGAAATCTGGAATCGGCGC
Organism: Pseudomonadota bacterium; assembly: GCA_018829945.1. Lineage (GTDB taxonomy): Bacteria > Desulfobacterota > Desulfobulbia > Desulfobulbales > Desulfurivibrionaceae > Thiovibrio. The sequence continues at coordinate 667 of JAHJTI010000091.1, forward strand.
AAGGACGGGGAGATATATCCCCAGTGGCTGACTATTTCTTCCATCCGGGACCCGCAGGAAAATATCGTAAATTATGTCGGTGTGTTCCACGACATGACCGAAATCAAGCTGCACGAAGAGCAGTTGCGTTATCAGGCGCACCACGATGCCCTGACCGGCCTGCCCAACCGGGTGCTGTTCCACGATCGGCTCGGGGTGGCGATGGCCCATGCCCGGCGGCATGAAAGCAAGGTGGCGGTTTTGTTTCTTGACCTGGACAACTTCAAGCGGATCAACGACAGCCTGGGACATTCGGTTGGTGATCTATTGCTCAAGGAGGTTGCCGTCCGCCTGAGTAATTGTCTGCGGGAGATCGACAGTCTGGCCCGGTACGGTGGGGATGAGTTCATCGTCCTGTTCGAGGGAGTGGAGGAGGAAGAGTCGGTGATGCTGGCCGCGCAGAGAATCATTGAAGCCCTGGCCCCGGTGATGAGCGTTCAGGGAGAGGAGTTTTACCTGACCGTCAGTCTGGGCATAGCCTTTTATCCTGAGGATGGACAGGATCAGGACACCCTGATCAAGAATGCGGATACCGCCATGTACCGCGCCAAGGAAAGCGGCAAGAACACCTACCGGGTTTTCACCCCGTCCATGAACAAGCGGGTAACGGAATGGCTGTCCGTGGAAAATAGTCTGCGCAAGGCTTTGGAGCGGAAAGAATTTTTTCTTCACTATCAGCCCAAAGTGGATCTGGACGCGGGCCGAATTGTCGGGGTAGAGGCTCTTATCCGGTGGCGCCGCGGGGATGGGGAGATAATCAGTCCGGCTGATTTCATTCCCATGGCAGAAGACACCGGACTGATCGTGGCAATCGGCGACTGGGTGCTCGAGCAGGCCTGCGCCGATCTTGGCGAAATTCTTGGAAAAGGGTACGGGGTCAAGATGTCGGTGAATATTTCTCCTCGACAATTCCGCCAGGAGGAGCTGCTGAATAAGATCAGGGCGACGCTGACCGCCTCCGGAATCGGGCCGGAGAGTATGATCTTCGAGATTACCGAGGGGTCGGTCATGGAAAACGAACAGAAGGCCATTGTTCTGCTTGGCGAACTGAGAAAAATGGGGGCCGGGATTTCCATGGATGATTTCGGGACCGGATATTCCTCCCTGTATTATTTAAAGCAACTACCCATCGGAGAACTGAAGATAGACCGGAGATTTGTCAAGGATATCATGGGATACGGCGATAACGTGGCCATTGTCACGGCCATAATCGCCATGGGCAAAAGTTTGGGCATGCGGGTGGTGGCCGAGGGGGTGGAGACCGGAGAGCAACTGCATTTTCTCCGCAGGCATGGGTGTGATCAGATGCAGGGATATCTGTTCAGCAAGCCGGTGGACAAGGAAACGCTGCTGGAGATGCTTGGTCGCGGCGATCAGCTTGATGTCTCGGCCTATGACAGCAACCCGCAACAGCCTCTCCCCTTTGTCGCCAGGGCGGAGGGCGAAGTGTCCGTTTAGGTTTGCTTTCTAGTAGAGAAGCTCGAAGCGTTCCCAGAAATCGGGAAAGGATTTTACCACACATCCTTCTCCCTTAACCCGGACACCCGGCACCTTCAGTCCGGCCACAGCAAAGCTCATGGCGATGCGGTGGTCGTTGTAGGTGTCTATCTCCGCGCCATGCAGGGGGCTGTTTTTCTCTCTGCCTTCAATGATCATGGTGTCCGCACGTTCCTCGGTTGTGATCCCCAACTTGGCAAGCTCCGTGACCATGACATGGAGGCGGTCGCATTCCTTGATCCGCAGATGGGCGATGTTTTTGATCACCGTCCTGCCCTTGGCGAAAGCTGCGACCACCGCAAGGGTGGGGACCACGTCCGGGCAGTCGCCCATGTCCACTTCCACCCCTCGTAACTCTTTGCTCCCGGTCACGGTGATGCCTGCTCCGGATCGTTCCACCGTACAGCCCATCCGGGCAAGAATATCCACCAGGACGGCATCCCCTTGTAAAGAAGGTGAGGGTACGTTGGCCACCGTCACCCGCCCGCCGGTCACTGCGGCGGCAGCCCAGAAATAGGAGGCGCTGGAAGCGTCGCCTTCCACCGCATATTCTCTGGCCTGATAGCATCCCTGAGGAATAAGGAAATGGTTGAGTTCGGGATTGGCGGTGACGTTGATGCCGAAGTCCCGCATCACGGCAAGGGTCATGGTGACATAGGGCTTGGACAGTACTTCGCCGGCCACGCTGAGTTCGGCAGGCTGCGCGGCATAGGGCGCGACCAGCAACAGCGAGGAAAGGTACTGGCTGCTTTTACCTTCCGGCAGCAGGGTCTTGCCGCCTGTGATCCCCTTGGCCGCGATGGCAACCGGTGGGCAGCCTGTGCCTTGAACGCTGCGTATTTCAACCCCCCAGCCGGTCAGCGCCTCCATCAGTGGCTTGATCGGCCGCTCATGCATGCGCTGGTCCCCGTTGATGGTGAAGTCTCCGTGGCCCAGTGCTGCCACCGAGGTGAGAAAACGGGTGGCCGTGCCGTTGTTGCCCAAAAATATCTCCTGCTCCGGGGTGGCGATGAGGCCGCCTTTTCCCTGCACCCGCCACTGTTCCTTGCCGGGCGTAACGGTGATGCCCATGGCTGCCAGGGCGTGGGAGGTGTATTCGGTATCCTCACTGGCCAGGGGGTATTGCAGGATGCTCTCTCCGTTGGCCAGAGCTGCGGCAATGAGGGCCCGCTGGGTAAGGCTTTTTGAGCCTGGCACGGTGAGCGTGGTGTCGGTGGTGGCAAGAGGTTTGATTTCTTTCATGGAGTGTATCCTTAAAGACGGTCTTGCAAAAAAAAAGAGATCTGAGTTTCGTCATTCCGGCGGAATCCAGTAATTTTAGTGGTCAATCTTTTTCTGGACCCCGGTTTTCACCGGGGTGACAAGGGGGTACGAGCTTTTTATCTCTGGTCAAGGGCTCTAAGCAGGCTTTGGCGCATCACCTCCACCGGAGCCTGTTGTCCGGTCCAGAGTTCAAACTGGGCTGCGCCTTGATAGAGCAGCATGGCAAGTCCGTCAATGGTTTTGCAGCCTGCCTGTGCTGCCGCCTGCAACAAGCGGGTTTTTAGGGGGGCGTAGACAATATCCATGACCACTGCGAAATTGGTCAGGGCTTCGACGGCAATGGGCAGCATCTCTTGTTGCGCTCCCATGCCCAGCGAAGTGGCGTTTATCAGAGCATCAGCTTTGACTTTACCGGCCTCAGCCAGAGGCAGCCAGGGGCAGTCGAGAGCTGCTGCCAGGGCTTGGCCTTTTTCCGGGGTTCGGCTGGCAATGGTGAGCGAGGCCCCAGCCTCAAGCAACCCAAAGCCGATGGCTCTGGCTGAGCCACCTGCGCCGAGGAGCAGAACCGAAGCGCCTTTGAGGGTAATCTTTTCGCTCAAGGCCCGGTTGGCTCCGAGCCAGTCGGTGTTTGCCCCGTGGATGGAACCGTTGTTGATGACCAGGGTGTTTACTGCGCCGATTTTTTCGGCGACAGGGTCGATGGAGTCGAGATATTCCATCACCGCTTGCTTGTGGGGGATGGTGACGCTCACTCCCTTGATGCCAAGGGCACGCAGGCCGGTCATGGCCTTGCCGACGTCCTGCACGGCAAAAGGAAGATACACCTTGTTCAACCCAAGCGCTGCAAAGGCTCCATTATGCATGGCCGGGCTCAGGCTGTGGCTAACCGGGTTGCCCATGATGCCGTAAAGCTCGGTGGCGCCGTTAATTTCCATTGCCGAGTTCCGTGAAGATGCGGCGCAGGGATGAGGCGGGCAGCTGGCCCGGAGCGGTAGGGGGGCCGTTGTCTGGAGCGGCGTAGGTCATGTAGCCGCCCAGATCGGTGGTTGCCACCCGGCTGATCATGCCGGCGGGCCCCATGCAGAAGGCGATCAGGGGAAAGCCCAATTCGGCCGCCTGTTCCTGCAGGGCGAGAACCCTAAATACATCCTGAAAACATCGGGCCGTGGTGACGATCTTGCCGATGTCGGCGCCGCTCCTGCATTGGCGCTGGAAGATCTCGGTCAGGGCCTGGCTGGAAGCGGTGCACTTGAAGTCATGCCAGGAGACGATGGTCCGGCAATTGTTTGCCCGGGCCGTGGTAATCAGTTCGGTTGCCAGGGTAGAGTCGGTGTTGAGTTCGAGGTCCACATAGGCAGCCCCGGCTTCTGCTGCTTTTTGGAGCAGCCCGATGCGCTCTTGTTCCTCTCCGGCACAGTTGCCGCCTTCCCAGACGGGACGGTTGGTGAACAGCAGAGGTTTGGACAGGCCTGAAAGGAAAATCTGGATGTCCGGCTCGGTCATGCTGTCCAAGCGGATCTCGATGATATCGGCAACCGGCTCCGAGGCCCGGGCCATGGTAAGCGCTTCGGCCGGAGTGGCTGCGGCGATGGAGACGCAGAGGCGCCGTACTGCATTGGTTGTGGTGTTCAGCATGGATTGCTCCGCGGGAAATGACTGAAAGAAACTATACAATTTCGCACAATACTCTCATAATAATGAATAGCAAAACTATTCCATCACGGATCGCTTGTCAACAGGCATGAGCAGGGCGTGTTTACTTGGAGGGCAGGGTATGTACAGATTGTTCGTTGCCGTTGATTTGCCCCCGGATATCGCGGCCCGGGTGCAGGATATCTGTTACGGGCTGCCCGGAGCCAAATGGGTGCAGGGGGAACAGATGCACCTGACCTTGCGTTTTATCGGCGCGGTGGACGGCGGAATCTTCCGGGATATCAGGGAGCGGCTTGGAGAGATCGCGGTCCCGCAGTTTTCATTGCAGGTCAAGGGATTGGGTTTTTTTCCGCCCAGGAAGACGCCCCGGGTGCTCTGGACCGGGGTTGCGCCGTTGGAAGAGGTGAAAAGGCTGCGCAACAGGATCGAAAACATCCTTGTCGGCATGGGGATTGAGCCGGAGGGCCGCAAGTATTCCCCGCATATCACCCTGGCCCGACTGCACGATACGCCGTCTGCCCGGCTGAACCGCTTTCTGGCAGGCAACAATCTTTTTGCCACGGATGCGTTTGCGGTTTCGGAGTTCCACCTGTATTCCAGCGAACTGACTCCCAAGGGCGCTTTTCACACCCTCGAAGCCTCCTACCCTCTCCTATAAGGGTCAGCAGCACCACATCTGCTGCGTCATCGGCCTGCTCATGTGCAGGAGCACACTTCGCAGGCCTCTTTCTTGCATCTGCGGCACTGCTGACCCTTATAGCCTGTTTCAGGAGAGTGGCTGGTTCGCCATCATCAGGACTACGGCGTGGGCGCTGATTCCTTCCTCGCGGCCGGTGTAGCCCATCTTTTCCGTAGTGCTGGCCTTGAGGTTGATGGCGTCAGGGGCAACCCGACAGGCTTCGGCGAGAACCTTTCGCATGGTAGGGAAATGGGAGGCAAGCTTGGGACGTTCGGCCACCACGGTGATGTCTCCGTTGACCAACCGGTAATGTTTTTCCGCTGCCAGTTCGATCACATGCGCAAGCAGTTTGATGCTGGAGATTCCTTTGTACTGCGGGTCGCTGTCCGGAAAATGGCGGCCGATATCGCCTGCGCCGATGGCGCCCAAGATGGCGTCGCACAGGGCATGGGTGAGGACATCGGCGTCCGAGTGGCCCAGTAATCCCAGTTCATGGGGGATTTCCATGCCGCCCAGAATCAGGGCTCTGTCCGCCACCAGCCGGTGGGCATCAAAGCCATGGCCGATGCGCATTTTCTGGGATGGATGTTGTCTCATTAGAATTCCCTCCGCCATGAGCAGATCATCCGGTCGGGTGATCTTGAGGTTGGTCTCCGATCCTTCCACCACCACAACCGGCCAGCCTCCGTGTTCGAGAAGCGAGGCCTCGTCGGTGCCGATAAAACCGTCGTGGTCCGCCTTGGCAAACGCCTCATTCAGGAGTTCGGTGCGGATGACCTGGGGGGTCTGTGCCTGCCAGAGACCATCCCGAGCCACGGTGTGGCGGATGGACGCCTCTGCAGTCACAGCTTTAAGGGTGTCTTTCACCGGTACAGCCATAATGGCCGCGCCATGGATTGCTGCCGCGTCAAGGCAGCGTTGGATGTCTTTGGGAGTGATGAGGGGGCGGGCGCCGTCGTGCACCGCTACCAGGGCGGAGTCATCCGCCACATGAGACAGGCCGATCCGTACCGAATCCTGGCGAAGCTTGCCGCCGCTTACCACCGTGCAGTGGTCATCAAGTTGGTAGTGGGAGAGAAGGGTCTGGGTGCGTTCCCGGTGTTCCGCCGGGGCCACCACGATGATGGCACCAATTGCCGGAACCTCGCGAAAGGCGCGGATGGCATGGATCAGGATGGGAACGCCAAGCAGTTCGCTGAACTGTTTGGGACCCGGGGTTCCCATGCGTAACCCCAGTCCGCCTGCGGCAATGATCGCTGTTGCTGTCTGCATCGTAACAAGATAAAAAAAGGGAGTGGGCTATAAGCCGGATTCTGTACCCCTTTGCAGGGGCCATGATCATTTCTCTGTGGATGCCGGTTGCCCGGCATCTCTTGCAACCTACCCGGAAGCTTCGGGCGGGCCGCCCTCAAACGCTTCCC
>JAHJTI010000322.1 GCA_018829945.1 Pseudomonadota bacterium
ATCAAGTCCGTCGCTATGGCTTTCATGGCACTTCCCACCGCTATGTGGCAAAAAAGGCTGCGGAATTTCTTGAAAAACCCCTGAACACCCTCAACCTGATCAGCCTGCATCTGGGCAACGGCGCCAGCGCCGCCGCTATTCAACAGGGAAGCTGCGTTGACACCTCCATGGGATTCACCCCCCTTGAAGGATTGATCATGGGCACCCGCTGCGGGGACCTCGATCCGGCCATTATCTTTTATCTGGCACGGGAAACAGGACTTTCTTCCGGGGAGATCGAAGCAATTCTTAACAAAGAAAGCGGACTCAAAGGGATCTGCGGGGTCAACGACATGCGCACCATTGGGGAGATGGCCGCAGCCGGCAATGCGGAAGCGCAGCTTGCCATCAGCATGTACTGTTATCGGATAAAAAAATATATCGGCGCTTATCTGGCGGTGCTTGGGAAGTTGGACGGGCTTATCTTCACCGGCGGCATCGGGGAAAACGCCGATTTTATCCGGGCGGGATGCTGCGAAAACCTTGCGCATTTGGGCCTGGAAATGGATAATGAGAAAAACATTGGGCGACGAGAAGGATGCTTTGCCTTGGAGAGCGTGGCCAGCCGGGTGAAAATCCTGGTTGTCCCCACCAACGAAGAGCTGGAGATTGCCGAACAGACGGTTGTCTGCCTGGGAGTTGAATAGTCTGGGAGTACACCATGCCTAGCACAACAAATGCAAAAAAAATCATCTCCGTGCTGTGCGGCTGCCTGCTTTTGAGCCTTGCCGCCTGCAGCCTGAACCAAAGAAGCGTTCGTCCCTCTTGGGAAAACGGGGTTTTGCGAGTCGGGGTCACGCCGAACTATCCCGGACTCATCCATAAAGCAGCAGACACCGGCCTGATTTCCGGCCTTGAAGCCGAATGCGCCACCCTGCTTGCCGAGCGCCTCCACAGCAGGCTCCAACTTGTTGAACTGGAGTGGGAGAAGCAGATCCCTGCCCTGGAACGCAAGAAGGTGGACATCATCATGTCCGCCATGTCCATCACCGAGATGCGCAAGCTCCGGGTGGCTTTCAGCGAACCATATCTCGCCATCAACCAGATGGCCCTGACCACCAAAGCCGAAGAAAATACATTCCGGTCTGTTCAGGAAATCCTTGCCACCCGCAAACCCATCGGCGTGGAAAAAGGAACCACCGGCGATATCTTTGTCCAGCGCTATTGCCTTGTAGCCGAAACGCTCTTTTTCTCGTCTCCGGATATCGCGGTGAAAGCGCTCCGCGACAAGCGCATCGCCCTTTTCATCCACGACGGCCCGGTCCTCGGCTCCTATGTCGCCTCAAACTCCACGGATGACCTGGTTCTGCTCAAGATTCCCCTTACCAGTGAAGAGCTCGCCTGGGCGGTTCGCCTCAATGATCCGGACCTGCTCGAGGAAGTAAACTCCGCCCTTGCCGACTGGAAAGACGATGGCACCCTGCAAAAACTTATCAAAAAATGGCTTCCCCAATGATTTGCCGGGACCTTTGCCGGACCTCAGGGCTTGGGCTTGACACGCAAACATTTACGCTTGCTGGGCCTTACGCCATCCCGCAGCCTTAAGACGCGCAATGCGGTCGATATTCCAGCTCTGGATTGTCTGAAGATATTGCCGCTGGTCTTCACGCAGAAGAGCCATGATCTTTTCTTTTTCTTCCCGTATCTCCTCCCGTTCGCCGGGATACATCTCCAGCCAACAGGCATACCCCTGATCAAAAAGAAATTCCGGGCGCACAGCCTCAGGGTCGAGTTGTAATTTTGCCGTAAGCAGCATGGTGGCAAGAATCATATCGTATTCGACCACCCAGCCGTTGTCGTTGAGCATGGAACGACCGTCAAACCCGGCATCACCCGGGCAATTCGGGCAAAACAACCGCTGGATGACATCTGATTGCAAAAAGTTGTCACGAAGATGAAACTGAACGGTTTCGCTGCCGCATTCACAGGTTTTTCGTACATCAATGCACATACCACCCCTCTTTTTCCTTTGGTTCAATCTTTTCTCTAAATCACATCGCACCCGCTGCCGGGGCTTTCAGAACTTTCTCGGCAAAGGAGAAGAATCCTTGCGGCCATCAATCATTTTCTGCAACTGGCACCGCTCAGCCTGAGCATCCTGCAACTCCTGCCGGATCGCAACTTCTTTCTCCGTCGTTGCGGAAGACAAGAGTTTTTCCAGTCGCTCAACCTGCTGCTGCGCCCGATAGAGTTCCCGGGCCAAATCCCGTAAAGACATGCGTCACCTGTGTGCGTGATATTCCCGTATTGCCCGAAAAGCGGACAGAGCAGCGCCATTAAGGCCTGCCCTTTCCGTCATGATGATTTTGACCGGTATATTAGAAAGTATCCCGGACATACGCCCTTTATTTACAAATCGTTCCATAAATTTCTTCCGGTCAAAGGCGGAGCGGAGGCGAGGAAGCATGCCGCCGCCCAGATAGAGCCCTCCGGTGGCTAGAAATTTGATAGCCATATTTCCGGCCTCGGAGGCCAGAACAGATAAAAAGATCTCCAGGGTCAGGCGTGCGACTTCGCTATCTTTTTTCAGGGCATGCCCCATGAGAACCGGGGTGATATCCGAGGCCGCGTCCAACTCCTGCTGCAAAGCCGGAGCAACCTTCATCCCAGCCCCCTGGGTCAGATATCGGTAAATATTCGGGATTCCCATGCCGGAGCAGATCATCTCGTAGCTCACGTGGTCGTGTTCCGCCAGCAAAAAAGAAAGCAATGCCTGTTCCGTCTTCGAGGTTGGCGCAAAATCGGCATGCCCACCCTCCGAAGGATAGGCTGCGTAGTCTGTGCCATTCCAGCAGAGATAGGCCTCCCCAAGCCCTGTCCCAGGCGCAAGAACGGCCATGCTGCCCTGGGGAACCGGCGTACCGGAATTGACCACCAGAAAATCTTCCGGCGGTAAAATCGTAACCGCTTGGGCCACTGCCACCAAATCGTTCAAAAGCAGGACGTCGGCGAACTGAAACTGCTCCCGCAAACCCTGCCGATCAATGAGCCAGCCCAGATTGGTCATCCGGACACTCCCTTTGGCAACCGGCCCGGCCACGCCAAAAGCGGCCACTTGGGGATAGTTCTCCGAGCCGTGCAGAAAATCCGTAACTATCCCGGAAAAATCATCATAATCGCTATTGGCAAAACGCTGTTCCCTGATCAGACCATACCCTTCTCCCTTAGTGCCATAAAGCGCCAAGAGGGTTTTTGTTCCGCCCAGATCACCTGCCAGGAAATACCCCATTTTTCTCTCCCGAACTTGGGCAGGAAACCCGTTTCCGCCGGAAACACCTGCCCTAGCAGAAGAGGCCGCGCCCATACTGGGGTGCGGCCTCTTGCAACACGTTACATTTTCAGGAAATCTTCAGACAAGGCAAACGCCCGGCCCGCTTAACCGCTTAACCATTTCTCCCCTCAACCAGCCGGGTAAGATGTCCGATATTATTGCGCAGCGTTCTGGTCTGGGAGGTGACCGCTTCGGAGGCCGCAGCCAGTTCCTCGGCATTGGCCGCCATCTGCTGGGTGCCGGTATCCATCTCGGTCACTGCCTTGTTGATCTGGATAACCCCCTGGGTCTGCTCATGGGAAGCGGTGGAAATCTCTTCAACCAGAATAGCCACCTTCCGCGAACCATCTGCCACATCGGTTGATTCGGCAACAACCTCATTCACCTTTTTCAGGCCGTCATTGACGTTGCCGATGGCCCGCTCAATAAGATCACTGGAATTTCTTGCCGATTTGGCAGTACGCTGCGCAAGATTGCGGACTTCATCGGCAACCACGGCAAAACCCTGCCCTTGTTCTCCGGCCCTGGCTGCTTCAACCGCCGCATTCAAGGCAAGAAGATTAGTCTGAAAAGCAATGGCCTCGATCTCCCGAATAATTGAGGCGATCGCATCACTGTCTTTTTTGATATTCTGCATGGAAACCTGCATGGCCGCCACATTGGAATTTGCCCGGGTGCTGATCGACTCATTCTGCTTCATCGAGGAATTGGCTTCGCCGGAATTGGTATCATTCTGCTGGACCATGGCAGTTATCTCTTCAAGGGAAGCACTGGTCTCCTCCAGCGAGGCCGCCATCTCAGAAGCCATTTCCGCTACCATCTGGGAGGTGGAGGCCGTGGCGTCAGCTTCTTCGGAAATACGGTCGGCGCTCTCGTCCAACTCGCTGACAATGGTGTTGATCGACCGGACAAGCATCTGCACGACAAAAAAAGCAAACAGACAAACAGCCACAAGGGAGATAACCCCGCCAACTATGAAGAACAGCCCGAACCGTTTCACCTCGGACATGGCGGTTTCCTTGGTCAGTTCCTGCCCACCGCGCAACTGATCAACTGAGTCCTTGGTGCTGCCCATGAGGCTGTAATACATTTCAAAAAAATCCCCTTCGAATATCTCCAGGGCGGCATTTTTATCTCCTCTTTCCAGCGTCGGCAGAATTTGCTTGTTGATAATCTCATCCATCTTCGGCCAGGAAGCAGCCAGATCGTCGTAGCTTGCCGTCACCGCGGTTGCCACCTCAACGGAGTGGCATGATCCGCAATACATTTTTTTGTTTCCTGGATCACTAAGGCCTGCCCGCATTTCAGCAATGGCCTCCTCAAATTTCTTGCTGGTGGTTTTGAGCCCGCTCAAGCTTTCCGGATCATAGTCCATGATCTGGCCCTTGAGAATGCTGTTGAGAAGATTGAGGTTGAGGCGGATACGAGCGACCTTGTCGATGTAGTCCATCTTCATTTCGATACCGGTGTACATCTCACCGCCGATCTGCACCCGATGGATGATAAACTGGGCGATCACAACGCTTGAGACCATGGACATAGCGACAAAACCAACCAGAAGAAAAAGCTTTACCCGCAGACTCAAATTGTCAAACCAATCTTTCATAGCCCCTCCCTTATTTATTTATCAACATGTCCATGTCGAGCGATTCGATTATTATAAAGTATACTCTTGCTTTTTTTACCACATATTTTCTTAAGTGTTTCTGTTTTCTCCAAAAATTACACGGCACAGAGGCAACCCAATTGCAGGCTTGGCATTTTTTTTACCCGCAAAGCACCCTGAAGGCTTTGCTCTGTTTCCCGAAAACGACCCGACATAAACCCAAAGGACCTTCCATTGACACCCTGACCTCTCCGGTATAATTTTTTGTACTTCCACAAAAAGACACTCTTCAACCTCAAGCCCCAACAGGGCATTCCCAATCCCCGCTCCGTATACCACTCTTTTTTTACCGGTACAAAAAAACTTGCACCCGTTCAACCATATGGAACAACACAAAAAAATACACTGCGCCCCCTTAACCTCCTCCGTTTCTGTTCAATTTTTTGTACTTCGTCATCCCGTTCGTTTCGACGCCCACCCCCTTGGAGTCGCCCATGAATCCAGCGGAAATCGGAAATAAACCAAAAAACGGCGACACTGGCATGCTTGTTGCTCTATCACATAGACAGTAAAACAACTCTTATCTCCTTTCTCCTTAAAAGAAGGCCGACTCCCCCGCAGGGTCGGTCTTCTTTTTTTTGCTCTGCCTGAACAACCCAGCACAATCGCACATTGCTTACTCTCCATCCACACTTTCCCGGGCAGGGATTTCTTTTGCTGTTTGCACTCTGCACCAAAGCCCGATATACTGCAGCCCCTGTGGCAGTCGGCGCCTTGCCCGCCAAAAAGACCCCGCAGCCAACCCCCCCGAACCCGGCAAGGGGGTTCGGTTTACCCTTTCCTTTTCCGAACCGGCCCCTTACGGTTTTTATTCCCTCGCAGGAGAGTTTTGTTGTTTCAGCTCCCGCCCCTTTTTGCGAGAGGACCGGCACGACGAGTCCATCATGACATTTCCATTTGGGGCAATCCCCACCACAACCCCTTTTATCCTTGCACCCATGGCCGGCTGCACCGACCTCCCCTTCCGCCTGCTGTGTCGCGAATACGGGGCTGACCTCTGCTATTCCGAAATGATCGACAGCCATGGCCTGGTGTCGCAACGACAAGACTGCCTGGATATCCTCCACACCACCGCAACGGAACAGCCTGTGGTCATGCAGCTTTACGGCAACGATCCCAGCATTATGGGAGAAGCCGCCGCAATCCTTGCCGAACACCCCATTGCCTGTATCGATATCAACATGGGTTGCCCCATGGAAAAAATTGTCCAAAAAGGCGCAGGAGCTGCATTGATGAAAAACCCGCGCCTCGCTGAAAAGATTATCACCTCGGTCTGCAACAACTCACCAAAGCCGATAACGGTCAAGATCCGTTCGGGCTGGAACCAGCACACCATTACCGCCCCGGAAATTGCCAAAATTGCAGAAG
>JAHJTI010000092.1 GCA_018829945.1 Pseudomonadota bacterium
CATTGAGTGGCATCACAACTCCCATACCTGTGCTCCTCCGTGTTGATTAAGAAATTAGTTAAAATCTTCCCCTTGATCCTACCTTGAAACACGATATGTAGTGTCTCGATACCCATTATTGCACTACAGGTAGTGTTCCCGTCAAGAAAAAAAGGACCATATCAAAAGAAAAGGACGACAGGAATTTTTGCACGGAAGATCAGCGCGATGCGAAACACAAGCGCTTAATGAAAAGCTTGTGTTTCGCCGTGGATTTTAGGCTCTGCGGATGATTCAGGAGGGAGTTACAACGGCTATCCGGCTAGTTGGCAGGACCGGGCTGACACAGTTCGGTGTCCAGCCGCCAGATGATAGTGTCTCTTTTCCAGTGTTCGTCATCGGGCTGGGGAAAATCCACCAGATAATGCAGACCGCGGGATTCTTTGCGGATGCAGGCACAGAGCACGATGAGCTCGGCAACCTGGGCAATGTTGCGCAGTTCGATGAGATCCGGGGTCAGGATGTAGTCATGATAATGCTGGTTGACCTCTTCGACGATGACTCGGAGCCGTTCCTGCACCAGGGCCAGACGTTTCTGGGTGCGGACAATACCCACATAGTTCCACATCAGCCGCCGGATCTGATCCCAGTTATGGCTGACCAGGACATTCTCCTCGATGCGCTGGGCCGAGCCTGCGGACCATTCCGCCACCTCGGGCAGTTCGGCTTTCTGCAGGTCGGGCCATTCCCGCTCACACTCAAGAAAGGCCTGATGGGCAAATACCACCGCCTCAAGCAGGGAGTTGCTCGCCAGCCTGTTGCCGCCGTGCAAGCCGGTGCAGGCGGTTTCGCCAAAGGCGAAGAGATTTTCAATATTGGTCCGTCCCCACCGGTCGGTAATCACCCCGCCGCACATATAGTGGGCCGCGGGCACCACCGGAATGGGCTCTTTGGTCATGTCTATCCCCAGGGAAAGACATTTGTCGTAAATAGTCGGGAATCTTTTCTTAAGAAAATCAGCGGGCTGGTGGGTGATGTCCAGATAGACGCAATCATCGCCGCTTGCCTTCATCTCGCTGTCAATGGCCCTGGCCACAGTGTCGCGGGTGGCCAGATCACCACGGGCGTCATATTTCTGCATGAAGGCGTGGCCGTGCTTGTCGATGAGTCGCCCCCCTTCCCCGCGCACCGCTTCGGAGATCAGAAAATTCTTCACCTGGGGATGATAGAGGCAGGTGGGGTGGAACTGGACAAACTCCAGGTTCCCGATCTTGCCCCCGGCCCGATACGCCATGGCAATGCCGTCGCCGGTGGCGATATCGGGATTGGTGGTGTACAGATATACCTTGCCGGTACCACCGGTGCAGAGCACGGTCACCCTGGCCTGGTAGGTGTCTATTCCCCCGCTTTCCCGGTCAAAGACATAGGCGCCCAAACACTGGTCGCTGAAACTGTCGTGGGGCTGGTACGGGGTGCCGGTCTTGGAGCTGACCAGCAGATCCACGGCCAGATGATTTTCCAGCACCGTGATCCTGGGGTTGGCCGCCACCTGGGCAAGAAGGCCCTCTTCGATCTTGCGGCCGGTGAGATCCATGGCATGGGCAATGCGGCGGGCCGAGTGACCGCCCTCCTTGCCCAGATCCAGATGGCTGGGGTCGCCAGCCTCACTCTGGAACTCAACACCGAAACGGATCAACTCCTTGATCCGGTCCGGTCCGTCTTCCACCACCAGCCGGACGATATCCTCATGGCAGAGGCCTGCCCCGGAGCGCAGGGTATCCTCGATATGCAGGGCAAAGGAATCATCCGGCGACAACACGGCAGCGATGCCGCCCTGGGCCAGATTGGTGGCGGTATCCACCCTGGCCTTTTTGGTGACGATGGTCACCGATCCCAGGCGTGCAGCCTTGATGGCAAAGGAAAGACCGGAAATACCGCTGCCAATCACGAGAAAATCGGTACTGTATTTCATGGCATCCTTATGCAATCAGATGGAATCAAGGCTACCAACAGCATTGATTCCAGGTTAACAACTTGACAGTACCCGGCTTTGTTCTGTAAAGATGAGGCGCATTCTCCAGCACACCTTTATCTGCCCCTGCCCTGCTTTTCCCGGTTTACTTATCCCGGGGGAGACGACCACTCTGGCGCTGCAATCCAAGACAGTAAGCGATACAGGGCGCGGCAGATGCGCGACAGAGGCCTGAGAGCAATACATCGGTATGCGTTCAGGCCGATAACAAAGCAGATGCCGTGCCCTGTATCGCTTACGGATTTTACATAGCGCGGCGGTGGCAAGATGACAAGGATTCTTCGCAATGAGTGAACTGAAACTGGTAATATTTGACTGCGATGGCGTGATGTTCGACTCCAAAAACGCCAACCGGGTGTACTACAATCATATGCTGGAGAAATTCGGCCACCCACCCATGGATGCGGATGAGCTTGAGTATGTCCACATGCACCATGTAATGGATTCTGTTCGCCATATCTTCCGCAAATACCCGGACGATCTCGCGGCGGCGGACGCTTTCCGCAAAGGGATCGATTACACCCCCTACCTGCAGCACATGATCATGGAACCGGATCTCCCCGAATTCCTAGAGTTTCTCAGACCGGAGCGCAAAACCGCCATCAGCACCAACCGGACCTCAACCATGGGCCCGGTGCTGCAGATGTTTCGCCTGGCCGACCTCTTCGACAAGGTGGTAACCGCCTTTGACGTGGCCCAGCCCAAGCCGCACCCGGAAGCGCTGCACCAGATTCTTAGCCATTTTCAGTGCAGCGTGGCTGAGAGCATCTACATCGGCGATTCCCAAGTGGACCGGGAGCATACCGAAGCCGTCGGCATGCGGCTCATCGCCTTTAAAAATCCGACGCTGCCTGCGGAATACCATGTGAAGAGCTTTATGGAAATCAGCCGGCTGCCGATATTTTCCTGAAAATAGCCCGCGCGTTTCGTTAATGATCTTGGGGGGAGAAGCGATGAAACTCGAAGTGACGCACACAATCCTGGCCATGGAACCGGATTTTGCAAAAAGTTCCGTCCATGTCCTGCGCTTTCTCGACCGCACCACCCTGGTCCACTACGATGCGGTGCGGGTTGTTGCGGAACAATCCTGCTCCGGCACGGACCCGCGCTTCTGGTCCTGGCTTGAACAGGGGCTGGCCAACAACCGCCAGGTGCTGACGAAATTAATCGGGGAATTACGGGCAGCGGGCACCAAAGAGTTCAACGACCTGCCGGCCATGCCGCAGGGCTTTCAAAGCAAGGTCTTTCACACCATGGCCCATCTGCTTGATGGATTTTTCGGCATCGACAGCCAGTTTTACAGCCTTCCCGAAGATTCCCACTGGCTGGGAACAAGCCTGCGCGAACAGATTGAAGCAAGCCCGGAAGAATTCTGGCTGGTCACAGTGGTCGCCACCCTGGAATCGCCCACGCACCATGCCATTGCGGGGTTGCGTTCCTTTGAGAAATGACGGCCTCGTCCAAAAGGAAGAAATACACAGCTCCGCAACACAAGCTCACATGATTACAAGGCGACCACCGTTGTAATCACGGCTTTTGCGATTTCAACAAAAACAGGGCCCACTCTTGCCTCTCGCATAGCACTTCAAAGTTCCCTCCCCCCTGGCGGGGGAGGGCTAGGGAGAGGGGGGGGGAATCAAGCTGCAGGACTTTTACCAAGAACCTCAGTCGTGATGATGATGGTGATCATGATCGTGGTGGTGATGATGCCCTTGCCCTGGCCCGCCAATCTCCGCCAAAGCCTTTTTCAAGATACCATCGGTCTCAGCCATGCTGGCCACGGCCTTGTCTAACAGGTCCGCCAACGCGCCCTGCTTCTCGCTCCGCACCAGGGTCGCCCATTTCTTGAATTCCGCCTCATGGTTATGATTATGCTCGATCCAGTGGGGCAGAAGAATCTGCAGCTTTTCCATCGTTGTTTTTTCGTCCATCTCAGACTGTTCCTTTTGTTTTTGCCACGGTTACCTTGCCATGGAGAAAATCAATGGCGCGAACCGAGGCGTTGCGGATAAGCTTCGGCTCTTCAAAAAGGGCGGAAACCATCAACCCATCCTTCGTCCCCTCAAGCAGGGTGGCGCTTTCCTGAATCAGCTCTTCCTTGCCGTCCTGCTCAAGGACTATGCTCATCTGGCACA
>JAHJTI010000093.1 GCA_018829945.1 Pseudomonadota bacterium
AGCAGCAGGCTGTCGCTGACATAGAACGTGTCGTGCATGGCCCGGGCCGGATGATGCGGCGGAATGTTCAGAGCTTCGAAATTATAAAAATCGACCTCGACATCAGGTCCCTCGGCAACAGCAAAGCCGAGCCCTTCGAAGATGGAGCATACCGCATCCATAACCTGGGTCACCGGATGCAGCTTGCCAAAAGGGGCTGTGCGCCCCGGCAGTGTCAGATCAAGAGTCGCGTGGGCTGCACCACCAGCGGATTCGGCAAGTCTGGATTCCTGCGCTGCAAATGCAGTTTCCAGATTCTGCTTTATCTCATTTGCCAGTTGGCCAAGCCGGGGACGCTCCTCAGGAGGAGCTTGCCCCAATTGCCGCATAACGAGGGTGAACTCACCTTTTCGGCCCAGATATTTAACCCGGAATGGCTCAAGTTCGCCGATTTGGGTGATTGCGGAGAGTTCTTCGCCGGCAACGGCTTTCAGGCGAAGAAGTTCATCGTGCATACTGGGCATGGCGGATTACTCGGCAACAATCAGTTGCTGATGCCGGCCAGCTTGGCAACCTGGGAAAAAGCCCCCGGATCAAGAACAGCCAGATTGGCGAGAACCTTGCGGTCCAACTCCACATTCACTTTTTTCAGTCCGCCCATCATACGGCTATAGGTGGTCCCGTTCTCATGGCATGCAGCGCCGATCCGAACAATCCACAGCTTCCGGAAATCGCGCTTTTTCTGACGACGGTCACGGTAGGCATAGCACAGCGCCCGGTCAACGGCTTCCGTCGCCGTCCTGTACAGACGGTTCCGGCCACCGATATAGCCACTGGCCAAATTCAAAACCTTTTTTCTTCTCCGGCGCGCTTTAAATCCACGTGTTACGCGAGGCATCGTACTTCTCCTTATTGACATTCTCCAACGTTTTCTAAACGTAGGCAGTTGTTACACTGGTATATGATCTAAAAACGGAACTCGGTCCTGCCACCCCTTTTACATATAAGGCAACAACCGTTTGATCCCCTTGAGATTGGTGTCATCAACAATCCCGGCCTGTCGCAAATTTCTTTTCCGCTTGGTGCTCTTCTTGGTGAGGATATGGCTGGTAAAAGCCTTGCGGCGTACAATCTTGCCGGTGCCGGTACACTTGAACCGCTTGGCAGCCCCTCTTTTGGTTTTCATCTTAGGCATGGTGTTCTCCCTTTTTCATATCTACGCCGGCAATCAAGTGCCGGCCAGTAAACTATGTGTAGCTGCCAACCCTGGCAGATGTGCTATTTCGGCCCAACAAACATGGCCATCTGCCGCCCTTCCATCTTGGGAGGCTGCAGAATAACCGCGTCATCCTTCAACTCTTCAACCACCTTGTTCAAAACCTCCATGCCGAGGGTGTCGGCATAGACAATTTCTCGGCCACGAAAGCGCAGGGTGATCTTCACCTTATTTTTCTGCTGCAAAAACTTCTTTATATTCTTGATCTTGAATTCAAGATCATGCTTCTCGGTCTTGGGCCGGAGCTTGATTTCCTTGACCTCGATAACCGTCTGTTTCTTTTTGGCTTCCTGCTGCTTCTTGCTCTGCTCGTAGCGAAATTTACCAAAATCCATGATCCGGCAGACCGGAGGATCAGCCGCAGCCGACAGTTCAACAAGATCCAACCCTACGGCTTCTGATTTTGCCAGCGCTTCGCGAACAGGCACAACCCCTACCTGTTGTCCTTCCTCATCAATGAGACGAACTTCCTTGCAATCAATCTCATGATTGATCCTGGCCCGCACTTCCCGCTCTGGTCGGTCGCCAACTTTTTTTCCTTTGATACTCATACCTCCGCACTCATGATTCTTAAAACAACGCACACTATGGTGCACATCCGCACGCTGAAATTTGCTATATTACCCTGAACCGCCTAGCTATTGCAAGAGCCAGTTCGGCCAGCTTCATTTTCCTTGGCAATCAACGCCGCGAACTCAGGGATTGACATGGCCGGAAGATTATCGCCGTTGCGCAGCCGCACCGTAACCTGACGCGCCTCCACTTCCTTGTCGCCGATGATCAGCATGTACGGAATCTTCTGCATCTGGGCTTCACGGATCTTGTAATTGAGCTTTTCGTTGCGGATATCTTTTTCAACCCGCACCCCGGCCCGACGCAATTCGGCATACACCTCTTCCGCATAATCGATCTGCGCGTCTGTGATATTCATGATCCTGGCCTGCGCCGGAGCAAGCCATACCGGAAAGGCTCCGGCATAATGCTCGATGAGCACCCCGATGAAGCGCTCCAGGGACCCCATAAGGGCCCGGTGGATCATGATCGGCTGATGTTCCTTGCCGTCTTCCCCTGTATAGGTCATCTCAAAACGTTCGGGCAGGTTGAAATCCACCTGAATGGTGGAGCACTGCCAGCTGCGCCCCAAAACATCCTTGATCTTGATATCGATCTTCGGCCCGTAAAACACCCCTTCGCCAGGGTCAAGCACATAGGCCAGACCCTTTTTCTCCAGGGCCAGCTTCAGGGCGGTGGTGGCCTGTTCCCAGTGCTCGTCGCTGCCCACGGACTTCTCCGGCCTGGTGGAGAGATAGACCTCGTAATTCTCAAACCCGAAGGTCTTGAGAATGTGCAGATTCAGGTCAAGGATGTTGAAAATCTCCTCTTCCAGGTGGTCGGGCCGGCAAAAGATATGGGCATCGTCCTGGGTAAAGCCGCGAACCCGCATCAGGCCATGCAAAGCGCCGGTCTTTTCGAAACGGTACACCGTGCCCAACTCGCACCAACGCAACGGAAACTCGCGATAACTGCGCTTGCGCGTATTATAGATACCGATATGAAACGGGCAATTCATCGGCTTGAGCTGATAGCTTACTTCCTCGATCTCCATGGGGGAAAACATGTTCTCCCCATAAAAATCGAGATGGCCGCTGGTCTTCCACATATCACGCATGGCAATGTGCGGGGTAAACAGCAACTCATAACCGTTTTTATAATGTTCTTCGCGCCAGTGATCCTCAATGATCTTTCTAAGCAACGCCCCTTTGGGCTGCCAGAGAATCAGGCCAGGTCCCACCTGGTCGGAAACGGCAAACAATTCCAGTTCCTTGCCGAGCTTCCGGTGATCGCGCTTCTTTGCCTCTTCAATCTGGTGCAGGTAGGCTTTCAAATCTTTGGCGTCAAAAAAAGCCGTGCCATAAATCCGCTGAAGCATCTTCCTGTTTTCATCGCCACGCCAGTAGGCGCCGGCCAGCTTGAGAACCTTGACAGCCTTCAGCCAGCCTGCATGCGGCAAATGCGGCCCACGACACAGATCAACAAAATCTCCCTGCCGGTAGAGCGATACGGTCTCGGCTCCCAAATCTTGCAGCAGTTCAACCTTGTAGGGCTGCCCACTCTTTTCAAAGAGGTCGATGGCTTGGGCAGATGTCATTGTCTCCCGGCTAAAAGGAGCGGCAGCAGCAATAAGCTCCTGCATTTTTGCTTCAATCAGCGCAAGATCGTCCGGAGTAAAGGGCTCCAGACGGTCAAAATCATAGTAAAATCCATCGGCGATGGCCGGTCCGATGGCAACCTGCACATTCTTACCGAACAGGGCAAGAACAGCCTCGGCCATGATATGGGCCGCACTGTGCCGAAGAATCTCCAATGCCTCTGGGCTATCAACAGTTATGGGCGCAAAAGCCGCATCGGCTTCGATGGGCATAGAAAGGTCCACCAGCCTGTCATCCAAACGGGCGGCAATGGTCTGCTTGCGTTCCTTGTTGGACACCAGCTCTTTCAGGGCTTCGGCTACCGTTATCCCCGCAGGGATTGTTTTCTGTTCCCCGGATGAAAGGGTGAGGGATATTTCCGCCATAATCGTTGGGATCAGCCTTTTCGCACATGCACAAATAAAAACAAGCACATTGACCAGGTCAATCTGCCTGCCACAATAAGACTTAGCAAAAACCGCTCTTTACGAAGCCTCGCAACGTCAAAATATCGTATTATGTTCTCTGGTAGGCGCGGGCGGATTCGAACCGCCGACC
>JAHJTI010000094.1 GCA_018829945.1 Pseudomonadota bacterium
CTTCCGCATCATTATAAAACAATAAAACAGCGGTACCCCAATGTCAGCGTTGCACTTGAAAATCTCGGCACCGCAGTGCGGGAAGCCGGCCCGATCGACCACAAGACAAGCCATCTGATCCAGCTTGCCGGCGCGGCCGGGATTCGCGCGGAAGGGTCAGTGCACAGCCACACCCGCCGGGCCATCGAAGCGGGCGCCACACCCGAGGAAGTAAAGCACGCGATACTCCTGCTCACCAGCACCATAGGATTTCCATCGGTTGCTGCCGCATTGAGTTGGGTTGATGAAGAGTTGGGAAAAAGCTAAAAACCAAATACTGTAAAAGCACACGAAATGGTAACTGTACTTATTGCTTATTGCGGGGTGGGAGCCATTGCCGGATTTCTGGCAGGGCTTCTCGGGATCGGCGGCGGCTTGATCATTGTCCCAATGCTCGTCTATATCATGGGCGCTCAGGGGGTTTCGTCTGAGATACTCATGCACATGGCCCTTGGCACCTCCATGGCCAGCATCATGTTTACCTCGGTCTCCAGCTTTATGGCCCACCACAAACGGGGCGCCGTAAAATGGGTAGTCGTCCGCCGCATTGTAATCGGGATATTCAGCGGCACCTTTTTGGGATCATGTTTTGCCGCAGCCATGTCCACTGTATTTTTAAAATGTTTCTTCGGCATCTTTCTCTTTGTGGTTGCCACCCAGATGCTCCTGAATAAAAAGCCGAAGCCGACCAGGGAGTTGCCCGGCAATGTCGGAATGTTCGGTGTGGGAAATGTCATTGGCGGGGTCTCCAGCCTGGTAGGCATCGGCGGCGGCACCCTGTCTGTTCCCTTCATGGTCTGGTGCAATATCCCCGTCCATCAGGCCATCGGCACCTCAGCCGCAATCGGCCTGCCCATAGCCGTGGCAGGCACGATCGGCTATATCTACAATGGCCTGAGCCACGCCTCCCTGCCCGCCTATTCCATAGGCTACATAAACCTCACCGCCCTTCTCGGTATTGCCATAATCAGCATCTTGACAGCCCCGCTAGGGGTAAGACTGGCCCACAAACTTCCAGTGGATAAACTCAAGCGGATTTTTGCTATACTGCTCTATGTAATTGGTTCTAAAATGCTGATTGGATTGATCTATTGAATAGATTAAAAAAATAAATCTGTCCCCTTTTAACGGGAGGCAGATAACACCCGACTATTTTTAGCCCGAATTGTCCACCCAGCTAGATAACACACCTTTCCGGGGGTGTTATCTAGCTATTTAAGCAATCAATAGCCCCAAAATTGCCATTTTTGGCCAACATTTTGGCTAAATAATGGATGAGAAGTTGCAACTCGAGCTAGCTCGATAATAAATATGTTATGCCAATAAGCATGGATAGAGAAATTCCGATATGAAAGAACTGATTCTGCCAAAAGAAAATAACAACGAATCAATTGAAACAACTCAAAGCATATTGTTTGTGGGCGCCAATGGCTCTGGAAAAACGCGTCTTGGTACTTGGATTGAAATAAATTCACCTCAGAAACAGCTTGTACATAGAATATCTGCGCAAAAATCCCTCTCTTTGCCTGATTCCACTACTCCTCAATCGATAGAACAAGCAGAGAAGGATCTTTTGTTTGGCAACCCAGGGTGGACCTATCAGAACAAAGCGAACAAATGGCAGAACAAACCAGCAACTGCGTTCCTAAATGATTACCAAAAACTTATGGTTTATTTGTTCTCGGATGAAACTGAGGAAAATGCAAAGTTCAAGAGGGTTTGCAAAGAAAGTGAAGAACGTGTTGTCCCTCCTGTAACTAAGATTGATCGCGTAAAAGAATTGTGGGAAGCGATCCTTCCTCACAGAGAATTGGTTATTGGTGGATTAAGAATTCAAACACGCGTTAGGGGACAAGAAGACAAAATATATAACTCATCTGAAATGAGTGATGGCGAAAGAGTTATTTTTTATCTCATAGGGCAGTGTCTAGCCGCCCCTAAAGATGGAATCATTGTTATAGATGAGCCAGAATTACATCTGCACAAGTCTGTCCAGGCTCCACTATGGGATGCTGTAGAAAAACTAAGAGACGACTGCCTTTTTGTCTACTTAACGCATGATGTTGATTTTGCAGCTGCCAAAGAAGCAGCAAAAAGAGTGTGGCTGAAATCTTTCGATGGCCAAAAATGGGAATGGGAGCAAATAGAAGACGATGAAAATCTCCCGGACGACTTACTTATTGAAGTTTTGGGGAGTAGAAAACATGTTGTATTTGTAGAGGGCGAAAATGGCAGTTTTGATGTCAGCCTATACAGAGAACTTTTATCTGATTTTCTCGTTATCCCAAGGGGTAGTTGCACTCAAGTAATCCAATCTGTAAAAGCGTTAAAAGCAAACCAACAAATACATCATTTGGATGTGTACGGATTAATCGACAGAGACCGGAGGGTTCAAGCTGAAATTACAAAGCTTGAACAAGACTCCATTTATGTATTAAACGTAGCAGAAGTTGAGAATCTGTTTTGTACGAGAGAGGTTCTTGCAATAGTAAGCAATAGGCTTGCTCGTGATCCAGTCTTAGATTTTAATGCGGTTTCCAATACCGTATTCGGTAGACTTCAGGGAGAGCTCGATCATCAAGTGTCATTACGCGTATCTAGTGAAGTTGAGTTCCAATTGAATATGTTTGATGCAAGTCAAACTGGTGCTCACAATATAAACAATGCACTACAAACGCTTGCTGCGAGTATTGATGTCAACCAAATATATGCTGATACAAATGCACTTTATAGCAATGTTCTAAATACAAAGGACTATGAGCAGTTATTGGCACTCTACAACCGCAAGTCCCTTTCTTCACAAGTTAGTAATTCATTGGGCTTAGCAAATGGGAGCTTGCCAGAAACGATTGTTCGACTTGTGAGGGGCGACTCTAAAGAAGAAATTAAAAATGCGCTAAAACCCTATTTTGGGAACTTCCAGCAACATATGGCATAACAAGTTGCTGCACTCGGAAAAATTACTCGCTACGCTCCTAATTTTCCGGTGAGCAAGGCGTTATGCCACATACATAAAGGAACCCCATGAAACTAAAGCGAATACAAATTAAAAATTTTCGTTCGTTGAAGTATCAAGAATTTACTTTTGAGAGAAATTTCCAAATTTTGGTAGGTATTAACGAATCCGGAAAAACAAACTTAATTAAGGCTGTTTCGCTTCTTAATGATAAAACTGTTTTTACAAAAGATGATATACGCGATCCAGGCCATGATGAAGGTGCGGTTACAGAATCTTATGTGAGGTTTGTGTTTAAAATAGATAGTTGGCTTTTAGATAAATATATTAAAAGTGTTGAGAATACAATGCTGGCAGCAGACCATACAACCCCCTTGCTAGATATTAAAAACACAGCATGTGACATCAGTAGCTTTTGTAAACATAAAGATGAAGTTTTGTATACAGTTAACCTCCTTAATGAAAGTCGCTCAAGAACACATTGGGCTTTATCTGGCCCACAATATAGAATCCATCCAAATTGGAAAAAAATAAAAGAAGGTTCTTCTCATCCTATTGTTCACAATGGAGAATCGTTGGATATAAGCAGCTATTCAATTGTTAATATAAATGATTTTGAAGAAATACCTGAAAGTCTTATAGAAGACTTGGATATCCGCTCTCTGAATACTATTGTCGGTGACCATCTACTAAAAATGTCCAAAGGTTATTTTCCCACATGTATTTTATGGAATTACAGTGAGGACAACCTTCTCCCTGGCAGAATAAATCTTTCACAATTTACTACCAGCCCAGAAATCTGTGTGCCACTAAAGAATATGTTTTCATTAGCAGGGCATCACAATGTCACGAAATCTTTAGAAGATGCTTCTAAAAAAACAAATGGTTTACGGAACATTTTACGAAAAGTAAGTGAAAATACAACAGCTCACATGAAAAAGGTATGGCCAGAGTGGAAAAAGCAAAAAGTTACGTTAGTCCAAAATGGCGACTTCATTGACGCAGGAATAGAAGATGAATTCAACATGTATAGTCTTTCAAGAAGAAGCGATGGTTTCAAAAGATTTTTTACGTTTCTTCTAATGATTTCAGTACAGAACAGCACAGAAGAAATTTATGACAATTTAATAGTGATAGATGAACCTGACATTGGCTTACATCCTAGCGGGGTTCAGTACCTAAGAGAAGAATTAAAGAAAATAGGAGAGCATAATATTGTACTAGCATCAACGCACTCGATTTTCATGATTGACAAAGAAATTGTTGACCGCCATTTAATAGTTGAAAAAGACAAAGAAATTACAAAAATTACTAGAGTTGACGTAAGTAATATATCTGATGAAGAAGTTGTTTATAAGGCTCTTGGATACTCTCTTTTTGAACTACTAAAGCCCAAAAACATCATTTTTGAAGGGTGGCGTGACAAAAAGTGTTTTGAACTTTTTATTAGGTCTACAATAGGGAAAAAATTACTCCCAAGAGAAAAGGCTTCAACTTTAGGGTTGTTGCACTCGATTGGAGTAAAAGATATCGCAAGGGTTGCGAATACATGCGAAAATTTTTCTCGTGAATACGTAATATTATCTGATTCAGATAAGCCAGCCAAAGAAAAGAAAAAATTATTTGACGGTTCAGGTAAATGGTTTTGCTACAACGACATCAGTAAAATTAAAGCAATAACTACAGAAGACTTCATGAGCAACGCGTTGTTGACTAAGGCAATCAAATATGTCTTGAAAAACAACGATATCGCGCACTCTATAACAATGAGTGATATTGACTTTGGAAAGATTGACTATATAGAGAAAGAAATAAACAATCTAAATATTGCCTCAGTTACTACAAAAGATCTTTTGAATCAAATCAAAGAATATTCTTGCCTAAACGCCAAAGCAACTGATCTCGATGATAGATATTTTGAAGTTTGTAAATTTATAATAAAATCAATTACATAAAAGAAATAGGGCCACTCCCCAGTTTTCTTCAAGCGGCATATTCATTGGCGCGGTCAGGTTACGCAAAACGCTGGGTGTAAAAAGATAAATTGACACATTATGCATCACTTGCTATTTTTATGCATACAGGAGGTGTATTATGAGAACAACACTTGATTTACCAGAAGAGCTTCTCAATGAAGCCATGAAAACCACCCACATCCAGACTAAAACTAAAGTGATCATCACCGCCCTTGAAGAGCTCATCAGAAAATCAAAAATTTCTGAAATTAAGCAGTTTAAAGGAAAAGTTGATTTAGATATTGATTTAAACTCGATAAGAAGTCGCGAATGTCGGTTTTAATCGACACATCTGTTTGGGTCGAATATTTCAGAAATGGCAATGATTTTGACCAATTAGATTTTTTAATAGATGAAAATCTTGTTGTCACAAACGACTTAATTCTTTCTGAGCTCATTCCCTTCTTGAAAATCAGGAATCAAAGGAAGCTCATTGCCCTTTTAAACAAAATAAACAAGCTAGAGGTTGTGGTTAACTGGGAACTACTCATTGAGGATCAGTACAAATGCTTGAAAAACGGCATTAACGGCATAGGTATCCCTGACCTTATAATTGCCCAAAACGCAAAGCAAAATCATTGCAGCATTTATAGCTTGGACAACCACTTCAATCTCATCAAAGACATCCTGAAAATAAAATTACTCGACAAATAACCTCCTGTAATTTAAAGAAAAATACCCAACAATTCGCTCAAAGACGACGCACGAGCACGCCGGTTTTAACGGCTTCGGCCAACTCAATACAACTCGAACTTATCAACCTCCGCCAGGCGCACGTCTTAGTTTGCGTTAAACATCAAAAGGATAGACACTTCATGGAGTTTTTCGAATTCTCCGACATCCTGACAACCCAGGACGAAATCAGAAACAAGGTGTCCATCGACACCCTCCCCTTCTTTTGCGAGGAGATTGAAGCGGTGGATAATGCGGAGGAGCTGGGCCGTGTCATTTACTTCCGCCACTGGGGGCGGTTTCACCTTCGGCAGGAAGAGGTTATGGGCGGGGTGCGTTTTTCCGTGCCGGACTGCCCGAATGCCCTGACCTGGACCGTGACCACCGGTTATCCCCCTTACCCCGAAAAGATTGTCCTGCATGCCACCATCAACAGGCTTGCGCACGATGCTGAATTTATTGAAGCGACGCAGGCGCTCCTCGCCACGTTAAAAACCGGATTGGAAACGCTTTTCACCAGCGAGCCTACTCAAGCGGAACCCCGCCCCCTTCTCATGCCCGACCTGCGCACCAATCTCTAATCCTTTTCTCACTGCAACTCTCTCTCAGCAAGTCCATGGCAAACAATCCGATCGCAAGCAATAAGCATATGCGGGCTATTCCTCTGAGTTTTTTTCAATGTGAATGCACAGGTGCTGCTCCTCCTTGACCATTCGCTGTACAGTAGTTAGATTTAAGGAAATAGGAATCTTTCTCAATTTGCTTATGTTTTGTTTAAACACGAAAGGAGGTTGAAAATGGCTGACCCAAAAGACATGTATCAGTGCCAAGTGAGTAATTGCGGATATGTTTATGATCCTGACAAGGGGGAACCTAAAACAAAAACCCCTCCGGGAACAGCGTTTAAAGATCTTCCTGAAGATTGGAAATGTCCGTTTTGCGGATCTTCCGTAAAAACTTTCAGGCCTTTGGCAGGACCGGGATCCGTCGTGGCAGAAGGTATTTGATCTTAAATTGTGTTACACAAAAAAGGTGATTTCATCTTGAAATCACCTTTTTTGTATGTTCACCAGAAACCTTAAGGGGGACGTTGCAAACGCTTCTGGCCACGTTAAAAACCGGATTGGAAACAAATTTCATTAGCGAGCCTACTCAAGCGGAACCCCGCCCCCTTCTCATGCCCGACCTGCGCACCAATCTCTAATCCTTTTCCCACCGCAACTCTTTCTCAGCAAAGCCTCCTGCCCCGCAATAATCACTAAGCACCACCCGCAGCCAATCTCCTTCGCTGTCTGGTTTCCGTTTCAAGCGGCGGCAGGAAAATGGCCAGCAAGCCGATAGCGGGCAGATACGAGCAAAGGTGATACACGTAGCCAAGGCTGGTGGCATCGGCAAGATGTCCGAGCACTGCAGCGCCTATCCCGCCCATGCCGAAGGCAAAACCAAACGACATCCCGGCCACAGTGCCGACCCTGGCCGGAAGCAGCTCCTGGGCATAGACCACTATTGCCGGGAAAGCGGAGGCGAGGATCACCCCGATGAACACGCTGAGCACTCCGGTCCAGAACAGATTGGCATAGGGCAGGGCCAGGGTAAAGGGCAGCACTCCCAAAATCGAAACCCAGATCACCACCTTGCGGCCAAAGCGGTCGCCGATCGGCCCGCCAACCAGGGTGCCGGTGGCTACCGCGCCGAAAAAGGCAAAGAGATGGAGCTGCGCGCTCTGCACCGGGAGATTGAACCTGTCGATCAGATAAAAGATATAGTAGCTGGAGATGCTGGCCATGTAGAAAAACTTGGAGAACATCAGGGCCAGGAGCACCGCCAGGGTAAGCGCCACCCTGCCGCGGGGCAGCTCCATCTGAGGCACTGTCGCACCGGCCCGGGAGATAAGGCGCATCAGCCCGTGTCCCTTGTACCAGTGACCGACCCGAATCAGGAGATAGATGCCCAGCAGGGCGGCAAGGGAAAACCAGGCCAGGCTTGTTTGCCCGTGGCGCAAGACGATAACCGCAGCCAGCAAGGGGCCGATAGCCGATCCGGCATTGCCCCCCACCTGAAACAGCGATTGCGCCAAGCCGTGCCTCCCGCCTGAAGCCATCCGTGCCACCCGGGAGGACTCGGGATGGAAGACCGAGGAGCCGGTGCCCACCAGAGCTGCAGCCAGCAGGAGCACCGGATAACTCCCGGCCTGGGAAAAAAGCACCAGCCCGGTGAGAGTGAGGGTCATGCCCACGGCCAGGGAATAGGGCCGGGGATGGCGATCGATGAAAAAACCGACCATGGGCTGCAGGATCGAGGCGGTACCCTGGAAAGTGAGGGTGATCATGCCGATCTGGGCAAAGCTCAAGCCGTAGTTGCTTTGAAACAGCGGATAGAGCGCAGACAACAGGGACTGCATCATGTCATTGAGCAGATGACAGACGCTGATGATGACCAAAATGATAAAAGCTGTTTTTTCAGCAGGCGGCTGAGCGCTTGCAGCGGAGGAGCTCACAGGGCAATCCATAATGGCGGCTTCGTGAATTCCCCGCTCAAGGCCGCAACAAGAGAGAGTACTGATATACGCGTAACAGGGGGGCAGGTCTGCTCGTTACCGATCGTGGCCGTGTCCTTTATCCTTGTCTTTACCGTTACCCTTGCCTTTGTTCTTGCTCTTCCCGTGGTCATCATCCCGTTCATCGCCATGGTGGTCATCGCGACGATCATCGTGGCGTTCGCGATGTTTTTCCTGATAACGCGGAACATACTCCTGCTCGTACCAGTCGTCATGCACAAAGAAAACCCGCTCGCCGCAGGCTTTGTATTCGCGACAATGCTTTTCCCAATGTTTGATATGACCCGGGGGGACGCGCAGATACAGGGGCGGGCGGTTCATCGACACCCCGCGCAGAATGATTCTCGGTTTGGAGTAAATCACGCGGGGCTGGGGGAAGTCGCCGATGTCAATATGGCCATAGAAACCGGGTTGGCCGATGCTGACCGAAACGCCAACATCGGTGGCAAGTGCCGGGGTGGCGAAAGAGGCAGCGGCTATTGCCGCACCAATGAGAAAACGCTTCATTTTGAACATCCTCGGGTTGGGGGTTAAAAAAAAACGATTATACCACTTTCAAAAAAAAGAGGATGTTGTTGTTTGACTGACGTACAATCTTACGAAACGCCATGAAGAAACAAATAAGAAAACCCGTGATTCCCCGTACAGCGCAGGAGACAACCCGTCAGGCTATTATAGCGCTGCTCGGCGAGGGGGTCGTTTCGGCCAAGGATATTTCCGTGGCAATCCACATTCGGGAAAAGGAGGTCTTCTCCCATCTCGAACATATCCGCCGGAGCCTGCACGCAACCGGAGCGGTGCTTGAGATTACTCCGGCCGAATGCCGGAGCTGCGGCTTTGTTTTTGCCAAGCGGGAGCGGATGACCGCGCCGGGAAGATGTCCGGTGTGCCGCAAGGAGACGATTAACGACCCGCTTTTCAGCATTCGTGGTGTGCAGGATCATTCGCCTGATTGACACCGTGCCTTTTCAGTTATAGACTGCCATTAATATCCACGACTTCCCCGCTGCGGGTGAAGCTTAGCTAAAACTCCTATGGAGCCACTGACCATGCCGGTTTTCGACCCGTATACTCAGATTTTCTGGCAACGCATCCTCGTCGCCCTTCTCTGCGGCGGCATCATCGGCCTGGAACGCCAGTTGCGCGGCAAACCGGCGGGAATCCGCACCAGTATCCTCATCTGCCTCGGCACCGAGGTTTTTGTCTCCCTGGGCGCCCTGTTCGCCGCCGGCTCCGGCGCCGACCCTACCCGGGTGGTGGGTCAGGTGGTCACCGGCATCGGCTTCCTCGGCGCCGGGGTGATCATGGCCAAGGAAGGACTGCTGCAGGGAGTCACCTCTGCTGCGGTGATCTGGATGCTGGCCGCCATCGGCTCGGTCATCGGCCTTGGCTATGGTCATGCCGGCGTGGTGCTGGCCGTGCTCACCGTTGGGGTGCTTACCGGGGTCGAGCTTCTTGAAACCAGCTTCCTCATGCTGCGGGAAGGCATACAACCCCCGCATCTGCCGTTTAAAAGACGTTGCGACAACGACAACGACCAGAAATAGCCACAGAGATGCGCCCTACCTGAAATCCGGCTCCGCAACTTCTTCCTGTTTTTACCTCCTGACACATTGCACATTTTCCTCTTCTCGTTTTGTACCACAATGTGATACTGTGACAATGTTGCACAATCCGTAGCCAAGCAAAAGCTAAAACCGCTCTGTTCAGGCGGCAGGAGCCAGATTGCCAGGGAGGTGTGTTTGTGAAAAAACATGTGTGGCGACCACTCTATGTGGTCCTGGGGGTTATTGCCCTTCTCCTGGCAGCCAGATACTTTCTGGTTCCCAGCGATTTCGGCGTACATGGGAAAAATTTCACCTACGGCTTTCACCGAGCCGGGAACATCAACGAATGGCAGGCTGTGTCGATCAAGTACCAAGGCCGGGAATCCTGCAATGAATGCCATTCCGAAAATGTCGCAACCAATTCCTCATCCAAACATGGTCCCATCCAGTGCGAAAATTGCCATGGACCTGCCTTGAATCATCCGGAAAATCCGGAAAAACTCACCATTGATACAAGCCGGGATCTTTGCCTGCGTTGTCATAGTTACCTGCCCACCCCAGGCAGTCTCCGCGCCGGAATTAAAAGCATTGCCCCGGACACCCATAACCCTGGAACGCCCTGCATTGATTGCCACAACCCCCACAAACCCGACCTGGAGGAGATGCAATGAAATGCTCACGCCGGGATCTCTTAACAACAGCCTGCAAGGCTGCCGTTGCAGCGGCTTTGCCTGTTGCCGCCTTTCGTTTCCTAAGCCCGGCGGAAGTCAGGGCGGCTGTGGCTGATCCTGCCCTCCGCAGGGGCTTTCTGGTTGACACCGAAAAATGCGTGGGCTGCGGATTCTGCGTCAAGGCCTGTAAGCTCGAAAACGAAATCCCCTATGAAGCTCCTGTCAGCCGCACCTGGGTGGAACGCTACATCGTCACCAGGGATGGTCAGACGCATATCGATTCGCCCATGGCAGGCCAGAACGGTTTTACCGATCCCAAAGTCCGCGGCGAGGTCATTGACCCGAGCGAAATCACCAAAGCCTTTTTCGTTCCCAAGCTCTGCAATCAGTGCGACAACCCTGCCTGCGTGCAGGTCTGCCCGGTGGGCGCCACCTACCAGACCAAGGACGGCGTGGTCCTTGTTGACCGCGACTGGTGCATCGGTTGCGGCTATTGCATTATGGCCTGCCCGTACGGCGTGCGTTTCTTTCACCCGGTTCACAAGGTGGCTGAGAAATGCAATTTCTGCTACCACCGCATCAGCAAGGGGCTGAAGAGTGCCTGCGTGGAGGCCTGTCCCTTCGGGGCGAGGCAAATAGGCAACCTCAAGGACCCGGAAGACCCGATCACCCGCATCATCATGACCCAGAGGGTCGCTGTCCTTAAAGACGAATACGGCACCAAACCCCAGGTCTTCTACATCGGCCTGGACAGAAACGTAAGGTGAGACGATGGATCCTCTGATAATTCACGGCATGGAATGGACCACCAAGGAACTCTTCGTTTATCCCAACGAATTCATTTACTGGTCCATCCAGATTGTCATGTACCCTTACATGACCGGGCTGGTGGCCGGTGCCTTTGTACTCTCTTCGCTGTACCATGTTTTTGGCCAGAAGGATCTCAAGGACATTGCCCGCTTCTCGCTGGTCTTTTCCCTGGCCCTTTTGCCGACGGCGCTTATGCCGCTGCTCTTTCATCTTCAACAGCCGTTGCGTGGGATAAACGTCATGATGACCCCCCATTTCACTTCGGCCATCTCCGCCTTCGGCATTGTCTTCTTAACTTACGGCGCCATCGTTTTAAGCGAAATCTGGTTTGTATACCGCCAGTATTTCGTTGAGCAGACTGTGGCCCTGCAAGACCAACCCGGCACCGGTGTCGCGGTAAAGCGGCGGCTGTACCATATCCTCACCCTGGGAGCCTATGATACCAGCGCGGCAGCCGTGGCCCAGGACAAAAAAGCCGTCAAAATCCTGGCGGGCGTGGGCATTCCGGTGGCCTGTTTTCTGCACGGCTATGCCGGTTTTATTTTCGGTTCGGTCAAAGCCAATGCCCTGTGGATGTCGCCGCTCATGCCGGTCATCTTCATCATGTCTGCGGTGGTGTCTGGCATTGCTCTGTGCATGCTCACCTTTATTGCCATCATGGAATGGAAGAAATTCCGTACCGCCCTGGCCAAGGGCAAGGGCGACGGCTCATTGCATGCGATCGGCGGGGTGGAGATGGATGTTATCGGCAAAGCCTCCCGCTATCTCATCGGCTTTCTGGTGGCAGCCATCTCCCTGGAACTGCTCGACCTTATCTTCCGTGGCTACACTGCCATGAAGTCCTGGGATATTCTGCGCTCGGTTCTGTATCACAAGGACTTCGTCAACATCTTCGTCCTACAGTACGGCGTTGGCAACCTGCTGCCCTTCATTCTCCTGCTCCTGCCCCGACTGACCATCCGTCGCACCGTTGTCGCCCTTATCTTCATTCTCTATGGCGTGTTCATGATGCGGTGGAACGTTGTCATAGGCGGACAGGCCTTCTCGCTCTCGTTTGCCGGCTTCATGCATTACCATCTGCCGCTTCTGCCGCATGACATGGAAACTTATAAAGAAGGGTTGCTCGGCGCTCTCACCGTTGCCACCACGCCTTTTATCCTCTTCTGGCTCATTAACAAAATCGTTCCCAGCCTGAAGTTTTCAAAGGAAGAAGCACAATAAAAAATCTGATTACCATCGAACTTCAGCCAGCACACGGATGGCATGTGTTAACCAGCTGATAATTCGTAATTTGTGTCAATCTCTTGCTTGCGAACAAGTCATTCCGGCGGAGGCCGGAATCCAGGCAGAAGGGAGCTAATTCCTCTGGATTCCGGCCTCCGCCGGAATGACGGAAAAAACTGGCTGAAGATTAGTTGTAATCAGAATAAGAAATGTGTTTGTGCCGTCATTTAAGAGACTGGAATGAGACTTCCGCTATATTATCCCTTTTGATCCGCTGTTGTTTCTCTGCTACAATCGTTGCAGGGTGTCCGGACGAATCCGTGTCCCGACTTGGACCAAACAGGAGATATTCCGATGCATGACGTACTGACCACCTGTGTTTACTGCGGCTGCGGCTGCGGCCTCTACCTGCATGTGGAAGACGGCCTGGTCTGCGGCAGCCAGCCGAGCCGCCACCATCCGGTTTCCCGCGACAATCTCTGCGTCAAGGGCTGGCACATCCACGAATCCGTCACCCATCCCGACCGACTCACCACCCCGCTGATCCGAAAAAACAACGTCCTCACTCCGTCCACCTGGGAGGAAGCCCTTGATTTCACAGCCCAACAACTCGGCCGGGTGCGCGACCAGCATACCGGCACAGCCATCGGCGTGCTGACTTCGGCCAAGTGCACCAACGAAGAAAATTATCTGCTGCAAAAATTCGCCCGCACCGCGCTGAACACCAACAACGTGGACCACTGCGCCCGACTCTGACACGCTCCCACCGTGGCAGGTCTTGCCACCACCTTCGGCAGCGGGGCCATGACCAACTCCATCAACGAGATTGAAAATGCGGAGGTGATCCTGGTTTCCGGCTCCAACACCACCGAGGCCCATCCTCAGGTGGCCCGCCGCATGCTGGACGCGGTGGACCGGGGCGCACGGCTCATCGTTATCGACCCGCGTTGTACCCGGCTTGCTGAATGTGCCCATCTTCACCTTGCCCTGCGGCCAGGCACCGACATTCCCCTGATTAATGCCATGATGCGGGTGCTGCTGGACGAAGGTCTTGCCGACGACCTGTTCATCGAGATGCGCACCGAAAATTTCCTGGCCCTGCGCGACATGCTCCACCGCCTTGATCTGGATGAAACCGCCGGACTCACCGGCGTACCCCTGCCCCTGATCCGCCAGGCCGCCCAGCTTTACGGACGGGCCCGCAAGGCGGTGATCTGCTACTGCCTTGGCGTTACCCAGCATGTTTGCGGCACTGAAAACGTGCAGACCATCGCCAATCTGGCCATGTTGTCAGGCCATATCGAAAAAGAAGACACCGGCGTCGATCCGCTCCGCGGCCAGAATAACGTGCAGGGCGCCTGCGACATGGGAGCGCTGCCCAATATGCTGCCCAGTTATCAGGCAGTGGCCAACCAGGATTACCGGGACAAATTCGAACGGGCCTGGGGGAGCCCCTTGCCGGAAGCCCCGGGAAAAACCCTGGTGGAAATGACCCACGGCGGTGCGCAGGGATCGATCCGGGCCATGTATATCATGGGCGAAAACCCCATGCTCAGCGATCCCACCCTGACCAAGGTGGAAGAAACCCTGCGGGGCTTGGATTTTCTGGCAGTGAGCGATATCTTCCTCACCGAGACGGCGCAGCTCGCCCACGTGGTCTTTCCGGCAGCCTGCTTTGCCGAAAAAAACGGAACATTCACCAACTCGGAGCGGAGGGTGCAGATGGTGCGTAAGGCAACCCAGCCGCCGGGAGAATGCCGCGCCGACAGCGAGATAATCATGGAATTGTCCAGCCGGCTGGGCTTTGGCATGGAATACGAATCAAGCGCAGAGGTGATGGAGGAGATCGCCATGCTTTCGCCCATATACGGCGGCATGTACCACGACCGGCTGGAACAAAGCTGGGGCTTGCAATGGCCGTGCTGGGACCGTGGCCACCAGGGGACCCCTTTTCTGCATAAGTATTACTTCACCAGGGGCCGCGGCCATTTCATGCCGGCCAGCCATACGGAACCAGGCGAACTGCCCGACCAGGAATACCCTTTGCTGTTGATGA
>JAHJTI010000095.1 GCA_018829945.1 Pseudomonadota bacterium
CCACCAACCATCTGGACCTCAAGTCCATCACCTGGCTGGAGGATTTTCTCTTCCGCTTCCAGAACACGGTTATCATCGTTTCCCATGACCGGCATTTCCTCAACCAGGCCTGCACCCATATCGCGGACATCGACTTTGGCGAGATCCGGGTCTACGTGGGCAACTACGATTTCTGGTACCAGGCCAGCCAGCTTTTCTTCAAACAAAAGCAGGACGAAAACAAGAAGACCGCGGCCAAGGCCAAGGAACTCACCGACTTCATCCAGCGTTTTTCCTCCAACGCCTCCAAGGCCAAGCAGGCCACCTCGCGTAAAAAGCTGCTGGACAAGCTCACCATCGAAGACATGCCCGCCTCGTCGCGCAAATACCCCTTCGTGGTCTTCAAACCCGAGCGGCCCTGCGGCGACATCATTCTGGAGATTACCGGCCTGGGCAAAGAAATTGACGGGGTCACGGTCTTGAACGACTTCAACCTCACGGTGCACAAAGAAGACAAGATCGCTTTCATCGGCCTGAACTCCGTGGCCAAGACCACCCTCTTTGAGATCATCACCGAGGCAATGACCCCGGATCGCGGCAGCTTCCGTTGGGGGATCACCATGTCCACCGCCTATTTTCCCAAGGAAAACAGCAGCTTTTTCGAAAAGGACATGACCCTGGTGGATTGGTTGAGCCAGTACACTCCACCCAGCGAGGGGGAGAGCTTTGCCCGGGGATTTTTGGGCAAGATGCTGTTCTCCGGGGAAGAGGCGCTAAAAAAGACCAGCGTGCTTTCCGGCGGCGAGCGGGTGCGCTGCATGCTTTCGAGGATGATGCTCACCGGAGCCAACGCCCTGATCCTGGACGAACCCACCAATCATCTGGACCTGGAATCGATCACCGCCCTGAACAACGGGCTCATCGCCTTCCCGGAGATAATTCTCTTCGCCTCCCACGACCACCAGATGGTGGCCACCACCGCCAACCGGATCATCGAAATCCTGCCTAGCGGAATTATCGACAAGAGGATGCCTTTTGATGATTATCTGGAGGATCAGGAGGTGATGGCGCTGCGGGAATCGCTTTGTAATGGAGAGGTGGCGTTGAGTTTGTAACGGGGAAAGGGTCGCAGCGGTTTTATCCGATTCGCATGCAATCTTCACAACGGAAAGAATTAGCTTTGTCCTTCTGTTCATTTCTTTGTTGGACTTTATGCCCTTCAGGGTACAAAGAAACGAACCAAAGAAAGGGCACCCTGTGTCTCTTGTCCCGCCGTTGGCGGTATTCCCGGAGTTTATCCCCTGCGGGGACTCCTCGATGCTGCCGGGGCTTTGCAAACTCGCTGCGCTCAAACAGTGCAAATCCCCTCTTCGGCAGCCTCTCCGGTGCTCGGCTGCGGGCCAATGGGATTTTAACTACAGCAGAAAAACTCTGATCTCAAAATAATTACCGTTCACCCTGAGCCCTTCGACAAGCTCAGGAGAGCCCTGTCGAAGGGTCTTTTCGTGTTTGGCGGAATCTATCTCCCCGCACCCAGAACCGCATCACGGGCCAGTTGCGTGACAAGCTCCCAATCACCCCGAGCCACCGCCTCGGCTGGCGCCACCCAGGAACCACCCACACACGCCACATTATTTAGCGCAAGGTACTCACGGTAATTCCCCACACTGATCCCGCCGGTGGGGCAAAAAGTCACTTGGGGAAACGGCCCGGCAATGGACTTGAGCATGGGGATGCCACCCGCCGCTTCAGCCGGAAAAAACTTGAAATGGCTGTAACCGCGACGCAGGCCGGTCATCAATTCGGAAACGGTTGCGATTCCCGGAATCAAAGCAATACATCCCTGATTGGCGACCTCCAGCAACTCCGGAGTGAGCCCCGGACTGATGGCGAAAACAGCCCCGGCTTCGGTGATCTCCGCAAGATCCTCCTCCGTGGTCACGGTTCCGGCCCCCACCACCGCCTCGGGCACCGCCCGAGCGATCTCCCGGATGGCCTCAACAGCAACCTCTGTCCGCAGGGTGATCTCCAAAACCCTGATCCCGCCCGCCACCAGCGCACGGGCCAAGGGCACCGCCCGATCAAGATCCTTGATCACCATGACCGGCACCACCGGACTCAGAGCAAAAACCTCAGCAGGCCCCATCTTCCATTTTCTTATCAGCGCCATTTTTGATTCCCTCGCAAGATATTGTCACACCAATGAAAACATTAAATACGTCTCAATGAGGCTCCCATCCTTGAGTTAGTCAACTAATCAACAACGTCACCTTTGCGCCTCCATATTCTGATTCTCTTAAGCTTTTAGCAAGGGCTATTTACTCCGAATCCTTGGATCTTATTCGTTCAAACTCTTGCTTACTGGGCAGGCTAGGATCACCCCAATCGCATTTGCTATTATTTGAGTTTGTACCAAAACCTGAGATCAGTTTTCTAAGATTGCATGATTTG
This sequence comes from Pseudomonadota bacterium, assembly GCA_018829945.1. GTDB lineage: Bacteria > Desulfobacterota > Desulfobulbia > Desulfobulbales > Desulfurivibrionaceae > Thiovibrio. Next base: position 2,431 of record JAHJTI010000095.1, read on the forward strand.
CATTGAGGACAGCAGATTTTTTCTTGCCCCCTTGTTAATTCTTCAAATGTATTACTACAATCTCTACACTCAAATTCAAAAATCGGCATGGGCTATTCCTTTTGGAGAAAAAAACAAAAAATGGGGACGGAACCCGATGTTTTATCTTCCAGAAAACGGGCTCCAGCCTGATTTCCTGTTTCAATCAGCGCCTTTGCTCCGCGTAGCTAAAATCCCATTGGCACGCAGCCGAGCACCGCAAGGGGGGCCCTTTCTTCGCCGCTTCGCTGCTGGTTCGTTTCTTTGTACCCTGAAGGGCATAAAGTCCAGCAAAGAAACGAACGTACGGACTTCTTGCCCCATTCTCCAATTTCAACTATGTTGCCCAAGCAAACATACACCATCGCCACCCAGCCGCAAATGGCGATGATCTCATTATCTCTCGCAAGCAGGTGAAAAAAATGAAACTATTTGTCACGCCCAAAGGCGACCGCTGGATCTGTTCCGAATGTGAAAAAGACTTCGCAGAAACCATCACCGAGCAGAGTTGGCGCGTTGCCTTTACAAAAATCGACCCCATGCTCCGCTGTTCCGAATGCAAGCAAGGCGACATCGAAATTTTTGATTGATCCCGCAGTCATTGAAAAAATTCAAAAAAATATACCTCGAGATCACCAACAGCTGCAATCTTTCCTGCAGCTTCTGCCACCGGAGCGGGCGGGCCAAATCCTTCATGCGGGCAGAGGATTTTCGCGCCATCCTCGGCAAAATCGAAGGGTATACCGACCATCTTGCCCTGCACGTGCTGGGCGAACCGCTGTTGCACCCGGATCTTGAGGAGATTCTCGCCCTTTGCCGGGAACACGGCTTCAAGGTCAATATAACCACCAACGGCACCCTGCTGCAGCAACACCAGAATCTTTTGCTCTCAAGCCCGGCCCTGCGTCAGATCAACATCTCCCTGCACAGCTTCAGCGGCCGGGAAACCCATGCTCCCCTTGCCGAGTATCTTCAGGGGATTTTCTCCTTCATCCGGGAGGCCGCTGCCACCGATCTGCTGATCAGCCTGCGACTCTGGAATATGTTGCCGACGGGCACCGATGGCCCCGGCCCAAACAACGCCATCCTGAGCGCGCTTGAATCATTTTTTTTCCTGCCGGAACCGCTTGCCGATACACTCACCCCCGGCCACGGGATCACCCTGGCCCCAAAGGTATTCCTGAGCCAGAATGCCCGCTTCACCTGGCCCCATGGTCCAGCCCCGGACTTGGGAGACAAGGGAACCTGCCGGGGATTGCGGGATCATGTCGCCATCCTGGTGGACGGAACCGTGGTTCCCTGCTGCCTGGATGGTGAGGGGGATGTCCCGCTGGGAAACATCCACGAGCAATCCTTTGGAGAAATACTCAACTCCCCCCGTGCCACCGCCATCCGTACCGGATTTTCCCAACGCCGCCTTACTGAACCCCTCTGCCGACGGTGCACTTTTCGGCAGTCGTTTTAATCGGCTTACCATCACAACAACATCTGTACCGCCCTTCGACAGGGCTCTCCTGAGCTTGTCGAAGGACTCAGGACGAACGGAAATCATTGATTATTCGAGGGCACAAACGCGGTCCACTCAGAGCACAGATACAATCAATCAGATCTTCCGCTCATCCTGAGCCTGTCGAAGGACAAAGCTAATCTCACCCCTTCAACTCTTCCCGGCCAACTGCCCGCAGGCCGCAGATATATCCGCCCCCCGACTCTGCCGGATAAAGGTGTTGAAACCCGCGTCGCGCAGCACCTTCTGAAAAGCGAGGGTCTGCGCCTCGTCGGGACAGGCATACTCAGTCTCGCCGGTACCGTTATAGGGCAGCAGATTGATCCGGCTGGGGATACCCTGCAGTTTTTTCGCCAGCAAATGCGCATCCGCAAGGGAGTCGTTGATTCCCTTGAGCATGATGTACTCGAAAAGGATCACCTTCTTTTTCCCCAGCGGATACCTGCGGCAGGCACCAAGCAGCGATTCCAGGTTATGGGTTTTGTTCACCGGCATCAGGCTGCTGCGAACCGTGTCATCGGCGGCATGCAGCGACACAGCCAGGTTGACCCGGATGTCTCTGCCCAGATCATCCATCCTCGGAACAATCCCGCAGGTGGAAACAGTAATCCGCCGCTCTGAAAAACCGAGCCCATGGTCATCCATGAGAATTGTCAGCGCAGTGAGGAGGTTGTCATAGTTGGCCAGGGGTTCGCCCATGCCCATGAATACCAGGTTGTTGAGCAACTCCCTCGGCGTGGCCCGCTCGATTCCGCTTACGACCATATGGGTCATCACCGCCAGCACCTGATTAACGATCTCAGCTGGACGCAGGTTGCGGACAAAGCCCTGGCTTCCGGTAAGGCAGAAACGGCAGCCCATGGCGCAGCCTGCCTGGGAGGAGATGCACAGGGTATGGCGGCCGTCCTCGGGGATGAGTACGCTCTCGATCACTGCCCCGTCTGCAAGCCGGAATGCGAATTTCTCGGTACCGTCGGAAGATTTTTCCACCGTCACAGGGGTGAGACTGCTCATGGTGGCATGACCGGCCAACAGCGTTATCACCTCCCGGCTGATCCCAAGCTGGGAAAAGTCGAGGATACCGGGAAGGCACAACCTGGAAAATATCTGCCGCCCCCGCTTGGCAGGCAGCCCCAGAGACATTACATAGTCACGCAGCCGGGCCGGGGCAAGATCGCGCAGGTCGACCTGCCCGCCGCTTGACAAGGGGGAACCAGAGCTGGGCGGAATCGGTTGTTTCGAGTGCATATTCATGCACGCTCTGTAACATATTTTCCCCCTGTTTCAAAGGATTGGAAAGAGAGTCACACCCCAAAAACCCCTTGACGCGACAAGATAAATAAATCAAATATACGTTTAACTTATTGTGACTATCAACCCGGTTCATCCGGCACCTTTGCCTGTACAATGGGCTATCCCGTTGTCACACCGCCAAGATTGTCTCGGGATCACATAATTGATGGACTGGCAACAACTCCTGATTACTGCAACCAAGTGCTTCGACAGGCTCAGCACGAACGGAATATAACCATGCACTCTAAAACAATTCCCGTTCACCCTGAGCCTGTCGAAGGGTCGCTGTTTCGAATCCGGCAAATAGCTTATTGCACCAAAGGAAGCAACCCGTGAGAAAACTTCGCTGCGATGGCCAGGAAACCCGCCGTAATCTGCTGCTGGCTGCAGGAAAAATCTTTGCCTCCAAAGGCTTTCGGGATACAACCATTGCCGAGATCTGCCAGCAGGCTGCGGCCAACACAGCAGCAATCAGCTACCATTTCGGCAGCAAAGAAGCACTGTATGTGGAAAGCTGGCGATACGCCTTTACCCAGTCGTTAAGCCTCTATCCACCGGATGGTGGTATTCCGGTCGATGCCCCGGTGGAAGAACGACTGCGTGGACGAATTCTTGCGATCATGCGGCGAATCATCGACCCGCAAAGCCATGATCTCGACATTTTCCACAAAGAGATGGCAAACCCCACCGGCCTGCTGGCTAAAGCCATGCAGGAATCGGTGGAGAAGATATTCAAAGGTCTTACCCTTCTGGTCGCCCAATTGCTTGGCAAGGAACCCCACGCACAGGAAGTGCTGTTCTGCGCCATGAGTATCCGCGCCCAGTGTTTCGGCCCCTTGCTTCTGGCCCGCCGCCGCAAGGCCGATCAGGGTATCCCCAAAACCGGCATTGAACCCCTGCTTGACGATGTGGAGCAATTGGCGGATCATGTCACCCGTTTCAGCCTTGCCGGCATCCGGGCATTTCGCGTCCATGATACGCAACAATCAAAAATCGAGGTTGGCTCATGAAACACCCGGCCAAGAAATCACTTATCATCCTGATCGCCGTTCTTGTTTTCGGCAGTCTGGCAGTCTGGCAGTTCACCCGCAGCAAGGAAAAGGACACCGCCTACCGGACCGCCGAAATCAAACGCGATGACCTGCTGGTTTCCATCAGCGCCACCGGCACCGTGGAACCGGAAGAGGTGATCGATGTCGGTGCCCAGGTGGCCGGACGGATCATCTCCTTTGGCAAGGACGCCAAGGGCAAAACCGTGGACTACGGCTCCGTGGTTGAGGCAGGCACGGTGCTGGCCCGGATCGACGATTCGCTCTATGCAGCGGACGTGGCTCAGGCCGAAGCCCAGCTTCTTTCGAACAGGGCCGGTCTGCAAAAGGCCAGGGCGGACCTCGACCGCACGGAACAGGAATGGAAACGGGCGCAAGTGCTCGGGCCCTCCCAGGCCCTGTCGCAATCGAGCTTTGAGGCCTACGAATCAGCGCATAAAACCGCGCTCGCCCAAGTGGCGGTGAGCGAGGCATCAATCCGCCAGGCAGAAGCCGCTCTGGCCCGCGCCCAGCGCAACCTCGGTTACTGCACCATCACCTCGCCGGTCAAGGGCATCATCATCGACCGGCGGGTCAACATCGGCCAGACCGTGGTGGCGAGCCTCAATGCGCCCAGCCTCTTTCTGCTGGCCAAGGATCTCACCCGCATCCAGGTCTGGGTGGCGGTAAACGAGGCGGACATCGGCAAAATCCATCCCGGCCTGCCGGTGAGCTTCACCGTGGATGCCTTTCCCAATGAAACCTTCAAAGGCGTGGTGGGCAAGATCCGGCTCAACGCCTCCATGACCCAGAACGTGGTGACCTACACGGTGGAAATCACCACCGACAACAGCAACGGGCGGCTGCTGCCCTACCTCACCGCCAATGTCCAGTTTCAGTTGCTGCAACTCAGCGATGCCTTGCAGGCTCCCAATGCGGCCCTGCGCTGGAGCCCACCCGCCAAAGAAGGCGAGGCTGAGAGCGGCATGAAAAAAGGCGGGATGAAAGGGAATAAAAAATCAGCCGCAGCCAAGTCCGGTGGGATTCTCTGGATGCTTGACGAGAGCAAAAAACCACGCCGCATCGAAGTCCAGACCGGGGCCAGCGATGGCGCCAACACTGTGGTGGAAGGCGCGGACCTGCGCGAAGGAATGCAGGTCATCACCGGGATCCGGATGTCCGATGCCGACAAGAGCGGGGGAGGCAACCCCTTTACCCCGCAGTTCGGCGCCGGCAAAAAGAACAAGGGAGACAAGTAAAGCCGCCATGGACCTCATCACACTGCGCTCCATCACAAAAACCTACCAGATGGGCGACATCTCCGTGCCCGTGCTGAAAGGCATCTCCCTGTCCATCCGACAGGGGGAGTTGATCGCGCTCACCGGCTCGTCCGGCTCCGGGAAATCGACGCTGATGAACATCCTCGGCTGCCTGGACCGACCCACTGACGGGGAATACTGGCTGGACGGACAGGAAACCTCCACCCTTTCCGCTGATGAACGGGCGCTGCTGCGCAACGGCAAGCTGGGGTTCGTATTCCAGAGCTTCAACCTGCTGGCCAGAACCAGCGCCATCGAGAACGTGGCCATGCCGCTCTCCTACGCCGCCGAAGACTTAAGCGAACGGGAGGCCAGGGATCGGGCCGCGGAGATGCTTGTTCGCGTCGGTCTCGGCGACCGGATGAACCATCTCCCTTCCCAGCTTTCCGGCGGCCAGCAGCAGCGGGTGGCCATTGCCCGGGCTCTGATCAACCGCCCGCCGGTGCTCTTTGCCGACGAG
>JAHJTI010000303.1 GCA_018829945.1 Pseudomonadota bacterium
AGAGGACGAATCAACGATTTCTGCGGTTTATCCTTTGACAACTCGGGATTGACAACTGTAACAAGTGATCTTCTGCCCGGTGATGTAGGTTTATAGGTCTTTAATGCCATTTCAAACCCCGATAATATTTAAACGTATTCGTAACAAAAATTATAACTCTTGCCGACGGGACTTCCCTTAGATCTTCTCAAGGAAATCAATCTTATTCCCTTCTTCAAGAGTAACAATGGCCTTCTTCCAGTCAGACTGCTGTCCGAAATTCTTGCCCACACGTTTTTTCTTGCCATGCATGTTTGCGGTTCGTACCTTGAGGACTTTAACGCTAAACAGCTTTTCAACAGCATCTTTGATCTCAATTTTGTTGGCGCGGGGATCAACCTTGACAACAACCTGGTTGTTGATCTCCTGCAACCCAAGACCCTTTTCTGTCAGGCAAGGCTTCTTGATAATACCGAACATATCTTTCATGACAACAACCTCTCTTCCAGCTGGCCAATACAAGGCTGCAGTAAAACAATGTGCTTGTGGAGCAAAATGTCATACACATTCAATCCGGCCGTAGGAATAACCTTGAAGCCTTGCACATTGCGAGACGAACGCTCAAGATGATCATCGCGCTCAGGAACCACGATCAAGGCATTTTCGATCTTCAGGGTATTCATAACCCCTATAAATCTCTTGGTCTTGATTTCCTCAATTTTGAAACTATCAAGGACCAACACCAGCTTGTCACTAAAACGTGAGCTCAAAGCCATGCGGAGACCAAGCTTCTTAACCTTTTTGGGCAGCTTGAAAGAATAATCGCGCGGCTTGGGACCAAACGCTACACCACCCCCTCGCCAAAGAGGGGAAGTGGTGCTCCCTGCTCGGGCACGGCCAGTACCTTTCTGTTTCCAAGGCTTCTTGCCGCCGCCCCGCACCTCATTACGAGTTTTGGTGCAGGCTGTGCCAGACCGACGAGCAGCGCGCTGCATTCTAACAATTTCATGGATGATATGAGGATTGACTGGAACGGCAAAAAGATTGTCGTTCAACTCAAGATCACCCACTTTCACATTATCAACATTGTATATTTCAGTAACCGCCATTTCCGGCACCCCCAAAATAAATCTTAAGGTAACTAAGACTCATTATTTTGTGTAAATATGTAGCAAACCCTGCTTTGCGCCAGGCACGCCGCCTTTAACGACAAGCACATTTTGCTCAGGCCGGATATCCATGATGGTCACGCTTTTCTTGGTGATCATATTCGTGCCCATATGCCCAGGCATCTTCTTTCCTTTAATAACCCGACTCGGCCAAGCACTACAGCCGATGGAACCGGGAGCACGATGGAACATGGAACCATGACCGGAGGGCCCGCCCTTAAAGCCATGTCTTCTGATAACACCCTGAAAACCACGTCCTTTTACGGATCCACTCACATCAATGATGTCACCTACCTTAAAAATGTCCGAGATCAATATCGACTGACCCACTTCAAACTGACTTGGATCCGTAACCCGAAACTCTTTAATGTGGTAAAATCCGCCTTTCCCTGATGCCTTGGCATGACCTGTGTCAGGCTTATTCAAGCGAGACTCTTTTTTTGAACCAAACCCAACCTGAATGGCATCATACCCTTCTTTGGCAACGGTCTTTTTCTGAAGCACCACACAGGGTCCAGTTTCAATAACCGTTACCGCAACAGCAGATCCATCTTCGGAATAGATCCGGGTCATCCCAATCTTCTTCCCGAGTAATCCTAATTTTTTAGGCATTGTTCCTACCTGTTTTTTTCTTCTCTGACATCAACTGTACCGATACTCCGGTACAACCGTTTCATATTCTTAAAGCTTGATTTCTACATCAACACCAGCAGAAAGCTCGAGCTTCATAAGCGCATCAATGGTTTGCTGCGTTGGCTCAAGTATGTCAAGCAACCGCCTGTGGGTGCGCATTTCAAACTGCTCACGGGATTTTTTATCCACATGCGGTGAACGCAAAACACAGAACTTGTTAATGGTGGTCGGCAGAGGAATCGGGCCAGCAACAGTAGCACCAGTACGCTTTGCAGTATCAACAATCTCTGAAGTTGATTGATCGATAAGCTTATGGTCGTATCCCTTAAGCCTGATGCGTATTTTCTGTGTCTGAATCATACTCACTCCACTTTATGCAATAATTTTATTGATAACACCGGCGCCAACGGTACGGCCGCCTTCACGAATCGCGAAGCGAAGTCCGTCTTCCATTGCGATCGGGGTAATCAACTCTGCTTCGATGGTCACGTTGTCGCCAGGCATTACCATCTCAACGCCTTCCTGCAACTTAACCACTCCGGTCACGTCGGTGGTCCGGAAGTAAAACTGCGGGCGATATCCGTTGAAAAACGGGGTGTGACGACCACCCTCATCCTTGGACAGGATATAGGCCTCAGCCATGAATTTTGTGTGCGGGGTAATGGAACCCGGCTTGGAAAGAACCTGACCGCGTTCGATATCCTCACGCTTCAAGCCGCGAAGAAGGACGCCGACGTTATCACCGGCCATACCCTCATCGAGAAGCTTGCGGAACATCTCTACTCCGGTAACCGTGGTCTTGGCAGTATCGCGGATACCGACAACCTCGATTTCCTCACCAACCTTTACCTTGCCGCGCTCGATACGACCCGTGGCAACTGTGCCGCGGCCGGAGATGGAGAACACGTCTTCAACCGGCATCAAGAAGGGCTTATCGATGTCACGAGCCGGCTCAGGAATGAATGTGTCGCAAGCCTCCATCAGGTCCCAGATGCATTTGGTTGCTGCCTCGTCATCCGGATTCTCAAGAGCCTTCAAAGCGCTGCCCTGGATAATCGGGGTGTCGTCGCCGGGGAAATTATATTTGGAAAGCAGCTCGCGCAGCTCCATGTCCACCAGCTCAAGGAGCTCAGGATCATCAACCATGTCGCATTTGTTCATGAAGACGACCATGGAGGGAACACCTACCTGACGAGCAAGCAGGATGTGCTCACGGGTCTGCGGCATGGGGCCGTCCGTGGCTGCAACAACCAGGATAGCGCCGTCCATCTGCGCCGCACCGGTTATCATGTTCTTTATATAGTCAGCATGGCCCGGGCAATCCACATGGGCGTAATGGCGCTTGTGGGACTCGTACTCAACATGGGCGGTAGCAATGGTGATACCACGCTCTTTTTCTTCAGGCGCCTTGTCGATCTGGTCAAACGCAGTTGCCTTAGCGAAGCCCTTGGTTGACAAAACCCGGGTAATGGCTGCGGTAAGGGTGGTCTTGCCATGGTCGATGTGGCCGATCGTCCCGATATTTACATGCGGTTTCTTGCGTTCAAATTTCTCTTTTGCCATGTCTTTTCCTCTTTTTTTGCTTGCGTCTCTCTCGACTTAAAGGCCTCGAATCCGCTTGATTATCTTTCCACTTATATGATCCGGCACTCTGTCATATGCGGCAAATTGCATGGTAAAACTTGCTCGCCCTTGAGTGGCGGAACGTAAATCCGTTGAATACCCGAACATCTCTGCCAGGGGCACCTGCGCTTTCACCGCCTGCAACCCGCCGTCCCGATTGTCCATCCCGTGTATCTTGGCCCGCTTTGCCGTCAGGTCGGAAATTACCTCGCCAAGATATGATTCAGGCAGGGTTATCTCAACATCCATCACGGGCTCAAGCAAAACCGGGGCGGCTTCTGAAACCGCCTTCCGGAAAGCCATGGCAGCAGCAACCCCAAAAGCCTGCTCGGTCGAATCATCGTCTCTATAAGAGCCGTCGACCAAACTGACTTTCAGATCAACAATCGGAAAACCGATCAAGGTGCCGGCATCAAGACTGTCGTGAACCGCTCTTTCAATGGCAGGGATAATTGCAGGAGGAATAACGTCCTCGGCAATACAACTTTCAAACTGAAAGCCTTCACCACGCTCAAGGGGCTCAACCTGTAGCCAGACATGCCCATACTGGCTTTTGCCGGCAGTGGTCGGATGTTCGAACCTTCCTTCCGCCTTTCCAATAGCGGTTACGCTTTCCTTATACGCAACCTGCGGCTTGCCAATATTTGCCCCGACCTTAAACTCACGAATAAGCCGGTCAACGATAATTTCCAAATGCAGCTCGCCCATGCCGGAAATCAAGGTTTGACCGGAATCAGGGTCGATAGCCACTGAAAAGGAGGGATCTTCCAAAGCAATCTTTGCCAGGCTGTCCTTCAACTTTTCTTCGTCGGCCTTTCCCTTGGGCTCAATGGCGACGCTAATAACCGGCTCGGGGAAATCCATGGTGTCGAGAGTAAAAGTGTCTCCCGACTCACACAGCGAATCCCCGGTAATCGAAAAGCGCAGACCTACAACTGCCCCGATTTCCCCGGCCTTCAACTCGCCAACTTCTTCCCTTTTGTTGGCGTGCATCTTGACAATCCGGCCAATCTTTTCCTTTTTTTTCTTTCCCGGATTGTACACTCTATCTCCGACCTTCATTACGCCGGAGTAGACGCGAACATATGCGAGAATATCCACAAAAGGATCGGATGTCAGTTTGAAAACTAAGGCAGAAAGATTCTCATCTTCGCTGGCCTTTCGCGTTTCAATCACACCATCTGCGTTCACACCCTCCACCGATGGAACATCGACAGGGGAAGGCAGATATGCGACAACTGCGTCCAGTAATGGCTGCACTCCCTTATTTTTAAAGGAACTGCCACAAAGGACTGGCACGACATCAAGATTCAGAGTTGCAGTCCTGATTGCGCGGTTGAGTTCATCAACCGAAACAGGTTGCTCATTCAGAAATTTTTCCATGACCCAATCATCGAAGTCGGCCAACTTCTCGATAAGGGCCATTCGTGCGGCCG
>JAHJTI010000096.1 GCA_018829945.1 Pseudomonadota bacterium
AAGACCCAACTGGCCCCAAGTGGTGATGTCTTCGGCCAGACCGCCTTTGCGGTTTTTGGAGAAGATCGCGTCAACCTGTTGCAGGCTCATCTCGTTGAGCGGATTGTCTTTGTTGACATAGACAGCCAGAGAATCGAGGGCCACGCCGATCTTGGTCGGGGCATAGCCGTATTTCTTGGTAAAGGCGTCAACCTCTTCGGCTTTCATGGTCCGGGACATGGGGCCGAGCTGGGCGGTGCCGGAAATGAGCGCGGGTGGGGCGGTGCTTGAGCCTTTGCCTTCGATCTGGATGCGAACATTGGGGTATTCCTTGCGGAAGCCTTCCGCCCAGTAGGTCATCAGATTGTTCAAAGTGTCCGAGCCGATACTGTCGAGATTGCCCGAGACCCCGCTCACCTTTTTATATGCGGGAGTTTTCGGATCCACGGTGATGGGGTTGGCAAAAGTGGATGTGGCGGCGACCGCGATCAGGCAGCCTGCCAACGCCGCCTTTGTGAGGGTTCTGTTTAAAAAGCCTGTGTGCATCGTCATGGTTGTTTCTCCTAATAGTGAAGTTACATGTGGCGTATGCCAGTGTGCGGCATGCTCGGTAAATCTGTGCCTACTATGCGCCCTGATTGTTAGAATTTGATTAGGGCTGTATTAGGAGATGAACAGAAGATGACTCTTAAAAATTTGATTACCATTAATTATCAGCCGATTTTTTTCCGTCATTCCGGCGAAAGCCGGAATCCAGGCAAGGGAGCTAGTTTCTCCTGATTCCGGTTTTCGCCGGAAAGACCTTTCGCAAGTAGGACATTGACATAAAACACGTGTGATCAACTTGTTGGTGCATGGAACTCATATGGCGGCTGAAATTTGGTGGTAATCAGAATTACAACGGCACAATTGAATCAAAAGATTTTCTAACGGTTTTTTAACTGCGGAATAACCATTCTCTAATATTTCTCCGGTAGCCTCTCCGTAACTTTATGGACGTGGCGATGGCAGGAACGCTGTTTCCTCCCGTTTCCCTTTGTTACGAAGCACTGCTTACTAATTATTACGGAGAAAGGAGAAGAACATGAGAAAGGTTTTATCAGCGGCAGCAGCATTGGGCGTTTGTCTTACCCTGCCCGCGGCCGCCATGGCCGGTGCGGCTTTGAGCGACGAGCAGATATTGAAAGAGCTTGAGTATCTGCGCAACAAGGTTGCCTCCCAGCAGGAGCACATCGATGCCCTGGGGGCCATGGTGGACAAAAAGGTCACGGCAAAGGTCGAGGAGGAGGTCAAGAAGAGCGGCACCAGCAAGGTGGCCCTGGCCAACGAATTCATTGATCAACTCACGCTTAAAGGCGATTTGCGGGTGCGCTACGAGAAGCGTGACAAGGACTATAAAGACGGGCAGGGCAGCGATATCAATCGTGACCGGTGGCGAACCCGTTTCCGGGTCGGCGGCGTCTGGGATAACAAGGCTGAGGACTGGCAGGTCGGAGCCGGGCTGGCCACGGGCTCCGATGACCCGACCAGCACCAACGATACCTGGAGCGATACAAAGACCTTTGAAACCGGGGACATTCGTCTGGATTATGCCTATGCCAAGCATAAGTGGGATGATTTTGCCTTTACCCTCGGCCAGGCTCAAAATCCTTACAAAACCTCCTGGGTATTATGGGACGGCGATGTACGCCTCTCCGGTCTGACCGCGCAGTATGGCGCAAAAGATGGTATCTTTGCGACCTTGGGCGGTTACGGCGCCAAACTGGTCAATGACGATAATACAGCCACTCTGGTGGCCGGGCAGGTCGGATACAAAGGCAAGGTGGCCGGAGCAAAATATACTTTGGCGGCAGGGTATCAGACCTACAGCAAATCCCTGATCAATGAAGGCAATGCCTCCTTTGAACTGGATAGGGTTGATGAAAACAAGTACGACCTTAATATCGGTGACCTGTATGGTGATGTTTCTTTTCCGGTCGGCGATGTCAACCTCAAGCTCTACGGGCAGATATGGCAGAACTTCGGCGCTGATGGCGAAATAGGTCAAAGTCAGGCAGAGGATTTCACCAAGAAGCCGGGTGATGCCGACATGGGCTGGGTATTTGGTGCTGATGCCAAATATAATTCTTTCAAGTTGGGATACGCCTACTCGGTGGTCGAGGCTGATTCGCTCTTCGGTTATCTCTCCGATTCGGATTTCGGTGATGGCCTGAATGCTTCCAAAACCAACAAGAAGGGGCACCGGGTCCAGTTGGGATACGATATCACCAAGAACTGGGGCACAAGTCTCACCTGGCTGAGCTTTGAGCCAAATGAGGATAATGTCAATTATACGGTAGATCAGGTAGATATCTATCAGTTTGACGTCAGCTATAAGTTTTAAAGGTTTGTTGCTTCTCCCTGTAGTGTGTAAGGCCTGCCTCCCAGGCAGGTCTTACCGGAAATTTACGGGGATCTAACACAACGCAAACAGTCCTGCAGTACCCTGTATCACACATCTCATCTCCTTGGCCCCCTGTCAGAGCATCGGCAGGGGGTTCTTTTTTGCGAATCAGGCCTAAAACAAAAATAACCGCGCCGTAATTATTCCCTAACACAGGGGCGGTATTTTGCTCTCCAGATGGAAACGATCACTACAACCACATCTGGAGGCGCACGCCATGCACTGCAAACATCTTCTCCGCTACAGCCGCAGCACACAAATCTGGTCCGTGGCCAGTTGTTGTGCCAAAAACACGCCGTATGTCCCCAGCCTCAACGAGTTGGAAAAATTTTGCCGGAGCACCAAGCACATCGTGTGCTCGGCCTATCTTCATTCTTTTTCGGAAATGTGCCCGGAACCGGATGGGCGCCTTTGTGTCGAGGGCAACGCTGCTCAAATGAATTGCCGGCAAAGCGCGTAACGCGATCATTCACATTCGAGGAGAAATATCGTGCGGTGGAATCTGAAAAACAAACTGGGTTTTTTCTTTGTTTTTATCATGCTGGCGGCAGGAATAGGGATGAGTGTGCTGTATGGGATTTCGGTAACCACCCAGGAGAAGCTCATCGCGGAAGCGAACAAGGCAAATGAAGGCATCCAGTTTTCCGGGGAGGACGGAATCGACAATGTGCTTCTGGTTCGAGAGCTGCAGGCAGCTTTGCTTGACCAGATGCTGCAGTGGAAAAACTTTCTGGTGCGCGGACAGTTTCAGGACATGCGCAAGAAATACGAGCAGGCCTTGGAAAAGGGAGATGTCCGGATCACCGCCATGCTGGGCGCGGCCCAGCGGGCGTTTGCCGAGGATGCGGCAAACCTTGAACAACTGCGGAAGATCGGCGAGGAATATGACGGGTTCAAGCGGCAGATGGGAACGGCCAGGGGCATGATGGAGTTCCATGATACTTATTCCGAAGGAATTCGGGCTGCCGATCAGTATACCGGTGACAAGGGAACGCAGGCCATCGGCATGACCCGCGAACTGGCGGAGAGGATCGCCAAACAGACGGGGGTGCGAACCAGCGAGACAATCGCCGTGGTGCGCACCGATCACGAGGCTTTGTACAGTCAGGCGAAAACACGGTCGCTCCTCGTGACCATCGGTTCCGGCATGGGGGTATTCATCGTGCTTCTGGTGGTGTTTTTTTATCTCAGGCGCAAGGTGATCCAGCCCATCATGCAGATCAATGAAAAGTTGCAGGGGGTGGTGGAACAGGTTTACGAGGAGTCCACCCAGCTTTCCGCCTCCAGTCTGAGTCTGGCCGAAGGGGCCGGGCGACAGGCCGCCGGAGTGGAAGAGACCGGAGCCTCCATCGAGCAGCTCCTCGGGCAAACCCATGCCAACAACGAAAGCGCCAGGCAGGCCAGCGCTCTTTCCCGGGATATGCAGCAGGTTGTGCGCGAAGGCGGCGAACAGATGGCCGGGATGCTTCACGCCATGCAGGAGATAGAAGGCCAGTCTTCCGAGGTGATGAAAATTATTAAGAACATCAACGCCATTGCCTTTCAGACCAATCTGCTGGCGCTTAACGCCGCGGTGGAGGCGGCCAGGGCCGGAGAGGCCGGGGCAGGATTCGGAGTGGTTGCCGATGAAATCCGGCGATTGGCGCAGAATGTCGCCTCTTCCGCCAGGGAGACCGGCGATATCATCCAGAACAATATCGAGAAGGTGAAGCAGGGCAGTGCGTTCTGCGAAAGCCTCGACAGGGCGTTTGTCGAGATTCATCACGGCATTGTCAAGGTGGACGAAGAGGTGCAGAATATCGCCCAGGCCAGTGATGAGCAGGTTGTCGGGATCAGGCAGGTCAGCGCGGCCATGGGCGAGATCGACACGGTGACACTCGCCGCCTCGGCCGAGGCGGAAGAAGCGGCCAGAACCGCGGCTGAATTGAGGCTGCAGGCCGTTGAGCTGCGGCGGATATCGGCATCGCTGATCACTCTGGTCAAGGGAGAAGAGGACGCTGTGGCGGAAGAAGATTGGGAACAGGAAGAATCCGGTCAGCTTCTGCCCCGCCTGGTGGCGGCATGAGCCCGGCGGCAGAGGTGATTATGTTGAAAAACGGCGCGGGATTTGGCGGCTTTCAGCCGAACAGGATATCGCGGGAAGAAATTTTGGATCTGCTTGACAATAATGGCCTCACAGCTTGGTTCCAGCCGGTATTTTCCCGGCGGACCGGAGAGATTTTCGGCTATGAGGCCCTGGCCAGGGTCCGGGAACCACGGACGCCTCCCCTTGATATCGCGAAGCTGTTTCAGCGGGCCCAGGAAGAAGGCATTATTTCGACGCTGGATATGGTCTGTCGGGAGCATGCCTTCTGTCGCGCGGCCGAGTTGGGGTTTGCCGAGAGAAACGCCTATCTCTATGTGAATATCTGCCCTGCCACCCTTATGCATCCCGACCACCGGGGAGGCGCCACGGACCGGCTGGCCGAAGAATGCGGCATCCCCAAGGAACGGATCATCCTGGAAATAACCGAGCAGGAGGCGATCCGAAATTACGACCTTTTCAAGAAATCGGTGGAGTACTACCGGAGAAGGGGATACAAGATCGCGATCGACGATTTCGGGGTCGGCTATGGCGGCTTGAAAATGCTGTCGGTCATCGAGCCGGATTACGTCAAGGTCGACCGGCATTTCATCACCGATATCGACCGGGACTCCTTTAAGCATAATCTGGTGGACGCCATTGCCACGGTGTGTCACAAGCTCGGCATCACCATCATTGCCGAGGGGATCGAACGGCCCGAGGAACTGGAGACCATTGCCCGGTTTGATATCGATCTGCTTCAGGGCTATCTGCTGGAACGGCCGGGCGCCATCCTTTCCCTCCGGCATCTCGCGCCGCTGGTTGTTCAGGGTGATGCGGGATATTGCCCGGAGGCTCCGGGAGAAGCCTGCACCATAGGCGCCACCGTCAAGTACATTGAGCCGCTTTCTCCCGGGCAGTCCCTGATGACCGCCCACCAGCGGTTCATGGAAGACCTCAAGCTGCAGGGCATCCCGGTGGTAGATGACCAGCGGGTACTGGGCATGTTGAACCGCATGCATTTCCTGGAAAAACAGATGGTCGGGCCGCATGGATATGGATTTGCCCTTTCCGCCCACCGGGCGGTCAAGGATGTGCTCGGGGATGATTTTTTGCTGGTCGAGGCGGCAACGCCCATGGAAGAGGTGGTGCGGAGGATCAAGGCCCGCCGAGGCAGGCATCTGTACGACGATATCTGCGTGGCCAGAAACGGCAAATATCTCGGCACCGTGGCCATCAATGCTCTGCTCGAGGCCATCACCCGGAAAAGCATTCAGCTGGCCAAGGGGGCAAACCCGCTCTCCGGCCTGCCCGGCAACGAATTCATCCAGCGAACCGTGGCCACCTTTCTTCAGCGCAAGGTCAACTTCGACGTGTGCTATATCGATATCGACGATTTCAAGCCCTATAATGATTATTACGGCTTTGAAAAGGGGGATATGGTCATCCAGCGGATCGGCCGGCTCATTGTCGATATCGTCCAGCCCGGAGTCAACGATCGCTTCCGCTTCGTGGGCCATATCGGCGGGGATGATTTCATTGTTATCACCCGGCCACATGCCTCGCAGCAGATTTGTCGGCGGATCATCGACGGCCTGAACGATCTGTTGTCGGAATTTCATGGCGGGCAGGAGTGCGGGGAGGGGCATTATTACGCCCGGGACCGGCAGGGTCAGGTGCGAAAATTCGCCCTGCTTTCGCTTTCGATCGGGATCGTCAGCACCGAAGAATGTTCGGTAAACTCGTACGCGGAGCTGGCTTTTCTCGCCTCCGAAGTGAAGCGGGCCGCCAAGCAGGAGAAAGGCTCGGCCATTGTGCGCAACAGGCGAAGCGTTGTGAAACCGGAGGAATTTTAGGGAAAGGATTGAACGAGATTATTGGCCGGCATTTTCCTTGGGACGGGAGTGTTTTACCTGATCAAGGAAGTACTGCATCCAGCATTCCCAGGCCATGGTTTCCAGGGTGCATTCTTTGGGGCAGGGGTACTGCACGACCACATGGGGCAAAGGCCGCAGCGGGTGGTGCAGATGTATTTGGCCGCCTTTTCCAGAGCGGTGATTACGGTGGGGGTGTCATATTCCGCTGGGATTTCCATGGTGCTTTTCCTTATTGAGCAGGATGGTGAAGGTG
>JAHJTI010000097.1 GCA_018829945.1 Pseudomonadota bacterium
ATTCCCAACGACATCACCCGGGAAACCATGGCTGCCTTTGAACCGACCATTGATTACTGCGTGGTCAAGATCCCCCGCTTTACCTTTGAAAAATTTCCCGAGGCCGACGATTTCCTCACCACCGCCATGAAGTCGGTGGGCGAGACCATGGCCTTTGGCCGCACCTTTAAAGAAGCCTTCCAGAAAGGGATGCGCTCTCTCGAAATCGGGGTGAGCGGCTTTGGCGCAGACCCCAAATTCAACCTTGAGGGAATGGAGCAGGAGGATCTGGAAAGCGGGTTGCGCAGACCCAACTCCAAACGGTATTTCCAGGTGTTCGAAGCCTTGCGCCGGGGCATGAGCATTGAAAAGATCTACGAGATATCCTTCATCGACCCCTGGTTTTTGCACAACTTCAAGCAGATTGTCGCAATGGAAGGCCGTATCCGAGATTTGGGCTTTAACGGCTTGGAGCACGACTTTCTCCGAGAGGTCAAAGAGCTCGGCTACTCTGATCGCCAGATCGCGTATCTAACCGGCACCTCGGAAGAAGATATCTGGGAACTGCGGGAAAAACTGGGCGTCCAGCCGGTGTATAAACTGGTCGACACCTGCGCCGCCGAGTTCGAGGCTTACACCCCCTACTATTATTCCACCTACGAGGTGGAAGACGAGACCCGGGAAACCACGGGCCGCAAGGTCATGATCCTGGGCGGCGGCCCCAACCGGATCGGCCAGGGCATCGAATTCGATTACTGCTGCGTCCATGCTTCCTTTTCCCTTAAGGAAATGGGCATTGAGTCCATCATGGTCAACTCAAATCCGGAAACGGTGTCCACCGATTACGACACCTCGGACAAGCTCTACTTTGAGCCGCTGACCCGGGAAGACGTTTTGCATATCATTAAGAAAGAGAAGCCCGACGGGGTTATCGTTCAGTTCGGCGGCCAGACCCCCCTGAATCTGGCGGTTCCTCTGGCCAAAGCTGGCGTGCCCATCCTCGGCACTTCTCCCGACAGTATTGACCGGGCGGAAGATCGCAAACGCTTCCAGCAGTTTCTGCACAAATTGAACCTTCTCCAACCGGAGAACGGTACTGCTCAGACTGCGGATGAGGCCCTGGTTATTGCCGCCAAGGTCGGCTATCCGGTGGTGGTTCGCCCCTCATACGTCCTTGGCGGCCGGGCCATGCGCATCGTTTATAATGAAAGAGATCTGGCCTCCTATATGAATTCGGCCATTGACGTTTCACCCGACCGGCCCATCCTGATCGACAAATTCTTAAAAGACGCGGTGGAAATCGATGTGGATGCCATCTCCGACGGAGAGAACACCATCATCGGCGGAATCATGCAGCACATCGAGGAAGCCGGCATCCATTCCGGCGATTCAGCCTGCGTTTTGCCGCCACACTCCATTTCCAAAGAGATGATTGAGACCATTAAGAATGCAACCAGAGCCATGGCTGCCGAGCTTAAGGTCAAGGGCCTCATGAATATCCAGTATGCCGTCAAGGAGAACGTGCTCTACGTGCTCGAGGTGAACCCGCGCGCTTCGCGGACCGTTCCCTTTGTCAGCAAAGCAACGGGCGTCCCCCTTGCCAAGCTGGCTACCATGGTCATGCTGGGCAAAACCTTACCTGAACTGGGACTCACCGAAGAAGTCAAGGTCTCGCACTATGCGGTCAAGGAAGCGGTCTTCCCCTTTGATCGTTTTGACAATGTGGATACCCTGCTTGGACCGGAAATGAAATCCACCGGCGAAGTCATGGGCATGGATGTCTGCCTTGGCCTTGCCTTTGCCAAATCACAGCTGGCTGCAGGACAAAAAATCCCCACCGAAGGCAATGTTCTCTTGAGCATGCGGCACAGCGACAAACCCGCCATCGTACCCATTGCCAAAAAGATCATCGCCCTTGGCTTCAATATTATGGCGACACGGGGAACAGCCAAAATTCTTGAAGAAAACGGCGTTGCCTGCACCAGTGTCCACAAGATTTCAGAGGGCAGACCGCATATCCTCGACAAGATTCAGGACAAACAGATCCAGTGGATCGTCAACACCTCCCTTGGCACCAGAACCACGGAAGATGCCTATACCATCCGGAGGGCAGCCCTGAATTATCACCTGCCCTACACCACCACAATTGCCGGAGCCGAATCCATGGTCAAAGCAATCGGCACCATGCAGCAGGAGTCCATGGAGCCCAAATCGGTGCAGGAGTATTTTGAATAATTCTCAGGATTCATTCAAAAATGCGAGGTTCTCCCCCTGCCCTATGGACTTTCTCTCTCCTCTGACTTATGGTGTGAGAACTTGAAATTTCCGCGTGGCTTCATCCCCACGCCGTGCGGAGAAAGATGTGCGAATTCTTTCGCGGGAGATTGCCTGCGATTTGTAAATACTGATGGAGGTTCTGCTTGAACAGCTTTTATAAAAATTTGTCCATGTGGCTGGTAATCGGCCTCACCATGATCCTGCTTTTCAACATGTTCAACAAGCCGCAGCCTTCCGTCGTGGAAATGAGCTACAGCGATTTTCTCACCAGCGTTGAATCCGGCCAGATTTCCTCGGTAAACATCCAGGGGGATGAAGTCACAGGCAAGAGCAGCGGCGACAAGGACTTCAAGGTTGTCACTCCTCCTGCCGATTCAGAGCTTATTCCGGTTCTGCGCAAGGCCAAGGTTAATATTCTGGTCAAGCAAAAGGAAGAGTCTCCCTGGTACGTTACCGTCCTGATTTCTTGGTTCCCCATGCTCCTGCTCATCGGCGTCTGGATCTTCTTCATGCGTCAGATGCAGGGTGGCGGCGGCAAAGCCATGAGCTTCGGCAAAAGCCGGGCCCGTCTTCTGGATAAGGATCAAACCAAGGTCACCTTTGCCGATGTCGCGGGCATTGAAGAAGCCAAGGAAGAGCTTTCCGAAATCATTGATTTCCTGAAAGACCCCAAGAAATTCACCCGGTTGGGCGGCCGCATCCCCAAGGGTGTTTTGCTTGCCGGTTCACCGGGTACAGGAAAAACCCTGCTGGCCAAGGCTGTCGCCGGTGAAGCCGAGGTTCCCTTCTACTCCATCAGCGGCTCTGATTTTGTCGAGATGTTTGTCGGCGTAGGTGCAAGCCGGGTACGCGATCTGTTCATTCAGGGCAAGAAAAACGCGCCCTGCATTATCTTTATCGACGAGATCGACGCAGTGGGCCGCCATCGTGGCGCAGGACTTGGCGGCGGTCATGATGAGCGGGAACAAACCCTGAATCAGCTGCTGGTCGAAATGGACGGTTTTGAATCCAATGAAGGCGTCATCATCATCTCGGCCACCAATCGTCCCGATGTGCTTGACCCTGCCTTGCTCCGCCCGGGCCGTTTTGATAGACAGGTGGTGGTGCCGGTGCCGGATGTGAAGGGAAGGGAAAAAATCCTGGAAGTACACGGCCAGAAAAAAGCCGTATCCGAAGATGTCAACTGGGAGGTAATCTCCCGTGGGACCCCCGGGTTTTCCGGCGCCGACCTGGAAAACATGGTGAACGAAGCCGCGCTGCTCGCAGCCCGGGCCGATGCGGAAAAAATCACCATGGTTCACATGGAGCAGGCCAAAGACAAGGTGATGATGGGAGCAGAGCGCCGCTCCATGATTATCACTGAAAAGGAAAAAGAAATCACCGCTTACCACGAGGCCGGACACGCCCTGGTTGCCATGCTGCTGCCCGGCACCGACCCCATCCATAAAGTGACCATCATTCCCAGAGGGCGTGCTCTCGGACTTACCCAGCAGTTACCGGTGGATGAAAAACATACCTACGCCAGATCCTTTCTCAACAACAACCTCTGCATCCTGCTCAGCGGACGCGCCGCGGAAGAGCTGATTTTTAAAGAAATCACCACCGGGAGCGGAAACGATATCGAACGCTGCACCCAG
>JAHJTI010000313.1 GCA_018829945.1 Pseudomonadota bacterium
CACACGAAATAATTATTGTCGGCGCCGGCCTTTCCGGTTTGAGCGTTGCCCATTTCCTGCGCCACAACACGCCGGACCTGGACATCCTCGTTCTTGAGCAGGATGACCGCCCCGGCGGAGCGGTGCGTTCTTTTGCAGATCAAGGCTACCTGGCCGAATGGGGGCCGCACGGCTTCCTGGACAACAACCCGGCCAGCCGCGCTTTGCTCAGCGAAACAGGCTTGGACCGCATTGCCCAGAAAGCCCCTCTGGGCAGCTTTGTCCGCTTTGTCTGCCATGAAGGGCGGTTGGTGCAGCTGCCGCAGAAGCCACCCGCCCTGCTCGCGACCCCGCTTTTATCCCCTCTGGGAAAACTGCGGCTACTGGGAGATCTGTTCAAAAAGCCGCGACCCGAAGAGCAAAGCATCGGCCAGTGGGCTGCATACCGCTTCGGTTCTGAAATTTTGCCATTGGTGGATGCGGCGATCACCGGCACTTTTGCCGGGGATTATGAGCGTCTCAGTATTGATGCGGTGATGCCGGGAGTGCGGGCTCTGGAAAAGGAAGCGGGCTCCGTCTTGAAAGGGTTGCTCAAAAAAAAGAAAGGGGGCGGTGCGGGGATACTGCCTGCCATGACCAGCTTTCCTTTGGGGATGGAACAGCTCATCACCACCCTGGCGGCAGGACCAAATATTCTCTATCACAGCCCGGTGCAGTCGATCACTCGCGAAAACAACGCCTGGGATATCCACACCGGGGGAGAAACCTATCGGGCCACCACCGTTATCCTTGCCTTGCCGGTCAATCGCGCTCTGGGGCTGCTGGCCAATCACACCCCGCCCGTGACCGCCATCCCCACGGCGCGCATCGCCACCGTGGCGCTGGGCTTCACGGATAAGGCACAGGTCCCGTTTGGTTTCGGCTATCTGGCTCCGGAACGGGAAAACCGCTTTGCCATGGGCGCGCTTTTTTCCACCCACATGTTTCCCGGCCGTGCCCCGCAAGGATCAGTATTATTGGAAGCCCTGGTCGGTGGCCGCCGCCATCCGGAACGGTTGGAATTCTCCGACGAAGAACTGGTCAGCCGCATCTACGATGATCTCAAACAACTGATTCCTTTGCCCGAGCCCCCCTGTTTCAGCCGGGTGCTCCGCGGCGACGGCAGCATCCCCCAACTGGAAATGGGCTACCCTAAGCTGCTGAACTGGAAGGAATCCCTTGAACAGAGCTTGGACGGGCTGCATATCTGCGGTTTTGGCTGGGAAGGAATCGGGATGAACGACATGATGAAAACGGCCAAGACAGTGGCCGACAGGATACTGTTACAGGTGGGAGGAGAGCGACAAAAGCCTGAAGTCAGACCTGTCTATTTTTAAGAACCGTTCCGCAATACTCTGTGCACTCTGAATTTTTTTCGACATCACTAATAATATTGCAACAGTGCTACAGTGCGTTATACCATTTTGGCCATACAGAGTCCGTCGTTACTTTACCCCAACGGCTTCATTCCGGGCCTGTGCCACCCGTTCCGGTGACCAGGCAATGGAAAACTGCGCCATGGTCTTGTCGAAACATTCCGGGCAGAAGCCATGGGAAACCCGAACCTCGGAGGCTATCATCTCCTCAAGCCAGTCCTCCTTACATTTTACCCGACGACACACACAGCAGACAGTACGCATAATTTCCCCTCTTGCATGTATTCCAGATACCGCCCCCACGGAATCCAAACACTCTCAACCCTGATTTTTCAGACGCTCCACCAGATGCTCCACCTGCCCGCGGACGCTGCCGCTGCGGACAATGGCTTCGGTAATGACCCGGATGGAATGCACCACGGTCGAATGATCGCGATTAAAAGCCTTGCCTATCTCGGACAGGGCTTCCTCGGTGAGTTTCCTGGCCAGATACATGGAAACCTGCCGTGGAAAGGCGATCACTCTTTTCCGTGCTTTGGACTGCATGTCTTCGATGGAAACATTGAACTGCCCGGCCACGAAATTACGGATCAGCACGGCGGATAACTCCTGCCGCTGCCCGACGATTTCGGCAACAATCGCCTTGACCATGTCAAGATCCGGCACTGTTTTATGCAGTGACGCCTTGGCTTTCAGGCCGATGATGGCGCTTTCCACCCGCCGGATGTCCCCCTGGACCCTGTCGGCCAGAAACTCAATGATTTCACCGGAAAGATCCAGCTTGTTATTGCGGGCCTTGCGCTCGATGATCAGACAACGGGTCTGCCGGTCCGGAGGATTGATTGTGGTAATCAACCCGGAAGAGAGGCGGGAGCGGACCCCGTCATGAATGTCAGGGATCTTGCGCGGCGAAACAGCCCCGGTGAAGATGATTCTTTTCCCGCAATCCATAAGGACATCAAGAGCCTCGGCCAATTCGGTCTGGGTCTTGGTCCGCCCGGCCAGCGACTGGACATCCTCCATCAGCAGCACATCGCATTGATTGTGGTATTTGTCCTTAAAATTCTCCATGGTGTTGTTTTTGATGCTGCGCACCATTTCCGAGGTCAGTTGCTGAGAGGTGACATAATGCAGCCGGGTTCCAGGAGAATGGCTGGTGATATGATGAGCCACAGCATGGGTCAGATGGCTCTTGCCCAGACCGGTGCCCGCTTCAATAAACAGACAGGGACTCAAGGCTGAATCGCCGTTGGCCATTGCCTCGCAGGCAGAATAGGCCATGGCGTTGCTTTCGCCAACCATGAACTCGGAAAAGGTATAGCGCGGATGCAGCGCCCGTACCGTGGAGCGCGCCACAGGCATACTGGGCAACCTGAGCTGGCTCTGTTTCTTTTCCGGTTCCGGCAAGAGCTGCTGCGTGTCTCGAACCGTACTCACCGAAAGCCGCACCGGTTTGCCTGTAAAGCCAACATCCTGCAAAGCCGCCTGAATATCGGTCAGATAGTTGTTCCTGACCCAGGAGCAGAAGTACGGGTCTGGCCCTGCCAGCTCCACGCTCTGCGCATCATCTTGCACGCATTGTAAGGGTTCGATCCACAGTTTGAAATCACTGTCTGATATTTTTTGTGACAAAACACTCTTAACTCGCTGCCAAAGCATCTTTTTCCCCTGGTCCAGTCATGAAAAAACAACCGATTAAAGCGAATTGAGACCGCTGAGATAATTTCTGCCCGTTTTTTTAATGGAAAACCTTGCTTCCTGTCAAAACCGTTCTCACGCAATTTCCCCCCCGATGCCGCCCAAGTTTTCAACAGCCCACAACCCCACGCAATCGGGCATAAATTACCCACAAACCCTCTATAAACTGGATATTTCGCCTCTTTTGCACTCCGCCCCAAAAAGCGCAAAATTCCATACGGTTACACACGAAACACGAAAGGAAACTATCATTTCATTAACCACTAAACTTTAGGCTTTTCTCTCCATAGCTCACTATTACTCCTATTATCTCATTTTATCTTCTTTGCAACTTCTGCCCTTTTTCCCTGGTCCCGGCATGCCCCTGTTCTGTCGGATTTTTCACCGTAAATAATTTTTATGCTATACTTAAACAAATTTTATCCACAAGGAGACCACGCATGGACCCAGCCAGCCTTATCCCCACCCCCGATACCATTCCGGCACCCTGGTGGTTTTTCGAAGCCCTCCTTCTCCTGACTTTTTTCGTTCACCTGCTCTTTATGAACGCCATGCTTGGCACCGCCATGATCGCCCTGGTCAGGGAAATGCGGGCCCAACCCAACGATCCCCCGCCTTGCCGGGATATTGCCAACACACTGCCATACACCATCGCCTTTGCCGTAAACTTCGGGGTGGCGCCCCTTCTTTTTCTTCAGGTACTCTACGGCCATTTTATCTATACCAGCTCCATTCTCATGGGAGTGTACTGGCTTTCCATCATCGGCCTGCTCATCCTCGCCTATTACAGCGCCTATCTTTATAAAATGGCTGCCGACCTGCCCCCCATCACCAGAAAACGGGCCCTGGGCACGAGCCTTGTACTCCTGCTGACCATTGCCTTTCTCTTTGTCAACAACATCACCCTGATGCAAACCCCGCATATCTGGCCCGTTTATTTCAACAGACCGGACGGCACCTTCCTCAACCTTGCCGACCCAACCCTCCTCTCGCGCTACCTGCATTTTGTCGTGGCCTCAGTGGCGACAGGCGGGCTTTTCCTGGCTATTCTCGCCTCTTTCCGGCAGAAAAAAGGCGATCCCGGAGCAGCCGGGCAGCTGAGGGCGGGGATGCAATGGTTTACTTACGCAACAGTGGTTCAAATCGGTACCGGCATCCCCTTTCTTTTTTCCATGCCCAAAGAAGTGCACCAGCTCTTTGTGGGAGGCGCACTTCTGCACACCACCTTTTTTCTTGTCTCTCTGATTACGGCTTTTTTCTGTCTTTATTATGGAAACAAGGAAAAAGTCTGGCCGGCCACCTTCGCCATGGCGGCAACCATTTTCCTCATGGTTCTGGTGAGAGATCTCGCCCGACAGGCCTATCTTGCAAAATACTTTCATCCCTCCGACCTGGAGGTTGTCCCGCAAATGTCGCCGCTCTTTCTTTTCCTGGTAATTCTGGTGATCGGCGTTGCAGTCGTTGTTTACATGCTCAGGCTTGCGGCCCGGGTACCTGAGGAGGTTCGCTGATGAATTATCCGGTCTGGCAGTTGGATTTTTCCGGCGGCGGGCTGCTCATCGCCCTCATTGCCATCCTGCACGTATATATTTCCCATTTTGCCATCGGCGG
>JAHJTI010000341.1 GCA_018829945.1 Pseudomonadota bacterium
CAGCGGGCCCATGGCGCGGCGCTCAATGTGGTGCAGTGCTCCGGCTCCACCATGGATCTGGCCAAGATGATGGAAAAGGACTACGGGATCCCCTCGTTGCGGGTCTCCTATTTCGGGGTGGAAGACATGGCCGAGTCGCTTTATGCGGTGGCCGAGTTTTTCAAGGATGAGGAAATGATGCAGCGCACCCGGGAGCTGGTCAAGGAAGAGCTTTCCCTGATCATGCCGGAACTCATGCGGTACCGGAAGGCCCTTGCCGGCAAGCGGGCAGCCATCTATGTGGGTGGCGCCTTCAAGGCGTTTTCGCTGGTCAAGGCATTCCGCACCATCGGCATGCAGGTGGTCATGGTCGGCTCCCAGACCGGGACCCCGGAGGATTATGAAGAACTCGCCGAGATTACCGATCCCGGCACCATCATCGTCGATGATTCCAACCCGCTGGAGCTCTCCGCTTTTCTCCAGGAAAAGGATGTGGACATTTTTGTCGGCGGAGTCAAGGAGCGGCCCATTGCCTATAAGCTGGGCGTTGCCTTCTGCGACCATAACCATGAGCGCAAGGAGATGCTCGCCGGATTCACCGGCATGCTCAACTTTGCCCGTGAGGTCTACGGATCGGTGATGAGTCCGGTCTGGCGCTTTGTGCCGAGGAAAGATGTGTAAGGGTTAGCCACTAACAATAAGAAAGAACACGAAAAGAGTAGGCCCTCACCCCGGCCCTCTCCCAGGGGGAGATGGGAGTTTGTAAAGGAACGGTGCAAGGGCGTCCCTTCTCCCTGAGGGAGAAGGACAGGATGAGGGGGGGAAGACCTGCCCCAAAATCGCGACAAGAGGTTGTTCGAGATGACTAAATTGCCTCCCCAGTATGTCTCCACCACCAATGCCTGCAAGCTGTGCAAGCCTCTGGGCGCCAGCCTCGCCTTTCGGGGCGTTGAAGGAGCGGTCCCCTTTCTTCACGGCTCGCAAGGGTGTGCCACTTATATGCGGCGCTACATTATCAGTCATTTTAACGAGCCCATCGACATCGCCTCCTCCTCGCTGGGGGAAAAGAACGCGGTTTACGGCGGCGGGGCGAACCTGAAGCTGGGCCTGAAAAACGTGACGGAAAAGTATCATCCGGCGCTCATCGGCATCGCCACCACCTGCCTCACCGAAACAATCGGTGATGACGTGAAGATGCTGCTCTCGCAGTATCGCCGGGAGTTTATGCAGGATGGCGGCCCCCTGTTGGTGCAGGTTTCCACCCCGAGCTATTCCGGCACCCACATGGAGGGATTCCATGCGGCGGTGCGGGCTCTGGTGGAGCAGTTGACTGAGGAAGCAGAGCCCAACGGTACGGTGAATATCCTGCCCGGGTTTCTCTCGGCTGCGGATCTTCGAAGCCTCAAAGAGATTACCGCAGATTATGGCCTGACCGGTACTGTGCTTCCTGATTTTTCCGAAACCCTTGATGGCCCGGCCCTGCGGGACTATCCCTTGATTCCCAAGGGGGGGACGAAGATCAAGGATATCCAGACGATGAGCGGGGCCAAAGCCTCCGTGGAGTTTGGCTATACCCTGCCGGATCAGCTCTCCGCGGGCATCCATCTTGAAAAGACTTACAAGGTGCCCCTGCATCGGTTGGGCATGCCGGTGGGCATCCGGGAAACGGACCGGTTCTTTGAGGTGTTGAGCGAGCTTTCCGGTAAGCCCATGCCGGAGAAGTACGCCATGGCCCGGGGGCGGTTGGTGGACAGTCTGGTGGACGGCCATAAATACGTGTTCGGTAAACGGGCCGTGGTCTACGGCGAAGAGGATATGGTCATCGGGTTGACTTCGTTTTTGGCCGAGATCGGGGTGCAGCCGGTGGTGTGCGCTTCGGGCGGCACCAGCGGAGGATTTATCAAGGCCATCGAAAATGCGGTGGAGGGCTTTCCCGTGGAAATGCCCAGGGTGCATGAGGGCATGGATTTTCACGAGATCGGCGAGCTGGCTGCGGAACTCAAACCTGATTTTTTCCTCGGTCACAGCAAGGGGTATGCCCTGGCCCGGGGTTTGAATATCCCGCTCATTCGGGTGGGATTTCCCATCCATGATCGGGTGGGCGGGCAGCGTCTGCTGCATATCGGCTACCACGGCGCCCAACAGCTTTTCGACCTGATCGCCAATGCGATGGTCATGGCAAAGCAGGATGGGTCGGCGGTTGGCTACAGCTATATGTGATGGGGTTGTAATTAATGCTTCAAATCGGTGCTTCGACAGGCTCAGCACGAGCGGAATATCAGTAGATTAAGTCATTCCGTTCGCCCTGAGCCTGTCGAAGGGGTGTCGTTTTCCCGGGATTCAAAATCCCATTGGCACGTAGCCGAGCACCGGAGAGGCTGCCGAAAAGGGGATTTAGGTAAGCGAAGCCACATCGTGGCGAAGACTCCGACTGTTTGAGGCACCCCGTAAGGGGGTA
>JAHJTI010000098.1 GCA_018829945.1 Pseudomonadota bacterium
AATCGTGCTTCCGGAACAAGCTTCTGCACCCGGGCCGCCATTTCCTGGATGGAATGAACCCGGTTATGAACCAGAAATACCTGACCGCCGCGTTGCAGCTCCCGGACCACGGCTTCCTTGATCACCAGTTCGTCATCACGGGCCACAAAAGTTTTCACCGGTCGCCGGAACTCGGGCGGCGAGCTGATCACAGAAAGATCACGGATACTGAGCAATGACAATTGCAGAGTACGGGGAATGGGGGTGGCGGTCAGGGTCAGGACATCGACCTGGCTTTTCAGTTTTTTGAGTTTTTCCTTGTGGGAAACGCCGAAACGATGCTCTTCGTCGATAATCAGGAGTCCAAGTCGCTTAAAAATCACATCCTGAGACAACAGCCGGTGAGTGCCGACAACGATATCGACTTTCCCTTCGCGGAGATCCTTAACAATCTGCTTCTGCTCTCCTGTACTGCGAAACCGGGTAAGGCTTTCCACCCGGACCGGGAAACCCTGCAACCGCTCCCTGAAGGTGGCGGCATGCTGTTCGGCAAGAACCGTGGTCGGCACAAGAATCGCTACCTGAAAATTATCCTCAACCACCTTGAATGCCGCCCGGATGGCGACTTCCGTCTTGCCGTACCCCACATCCCCGCAGACCAACCGATCCATGGGCCGGGGCGCGGTCAGATCATCAAGAACCTCATTAATCGCCTTGAGCTGACCGGTGGTTTCATCATAGGGAAAAGACTCCTCCATCTCATGGAACAGCTCATCCGGCTGTGAAAATGCATATCCTTCCACCATCGCACGCCGGGCATAGAGGCCAAGCAGGTCCTGGGCTACCTTCCAAACCTCTTCCTTAACCTTATCCCGCCGGGTCTGCCAGACCTTGCCGCCCAGCTTGTCGAGTTTCGGCTCGGTATCGGAAAGCCCCTGGTACTTGCTGATTACCTTGAGCTGATCCACCGGCACAAAGAGCTTGTCTTCGTCGCGGTACACCAGCTCAAAAAAATCGTTGGCAATGCCCCCCAACTCGATATTGACAAGCCCTTGGTATCTGCCCAAACCATGGGCCATGTGAACCACAACATCCCCGATGGCAAGCTCTTCAAAACTCACCGGTGGCCTGTTGCGTTGCGCCCCCTTCTTTTTGGTTGCTCCCAGGCGGAGTTCGCCGAAAAGCTCGCTTTCCGAGACCCAATGCAGCCGTGCCGCAGGCAGGTCAAAGCCTGCAGACAGGGGTGAATCAACGATAATAATCTGGCGGCTGGCCGAAGCAGTTTCTTCCACCAGTGCCGCGCTGAGGACAACAGGCAAATCGTATTGACGGAGCAATTCCGCCATATGCTCAGCATGCCGCCTGGTACGGCAGGCAAAGAAGACGGTATCTCCGGACTCAAGCCAGGCAAACAGCTGCCGGGCCAATTCAGGCATCATCCCCTGATTTTTACGCTGCAGATCAAGCTGCTGCTTGAGAAGGACATGGTTGCCGCAGGGAATCTCCAGGGTTTCGCTCTCTTCCATGTCCGGATGAGCAAAATCGTAGAATCTCCCACGCAGGAAATGGTCCAATCGCGCATCCCATTCGCCTTCCGGCAAGAATATCTGCTCAGGCGGTAAAACAGGCAGGTTGGATGCACCGGCTTCGGAAAAATTCGCGGCAATTCTTTCGCGGCAAAGGGCCAGGCTTTCCGCTATGTCGGTTGGCGAAGAGAAAAAAACGATGGCATCGTTCGGCAGATAGTCAAGAACCGTCGCTGTTTCGTGGAAAAGAGGCAGCAAAAATTCAACCCCGGGAAAACGCTGACGGTTGTGGAGACAATCCTCCATAACCTGGGCCCGATCGCTGTCCCAGGAAAAATCCTCGGCAAAACCATTGAAACGGTCGACCAGTTGCTGCAATCCACGTTCATCGGCAGGATAAAGGATATCGCTTACCGGCAAAAGGACGATCTCCTCCAGTTCCCCAACCGAGCGCTGACTGATGGGGTCAAATTTACGGATGGATTCAACAGTATCGCCATAAAAATCAAGGCGCACGGGCATATCGAAGCCCGAGGGGAAAATATCAAGAATCCCGCCCCGCAGACTGAACTCGCCCACCGATTGCACCAAAGCCGCCGCGTCATACCCGCAGGAAGCAAGGGAGGCGATCAACCCTTCAAGATCGGTATCTTCTCCCCGCATGACCAGTTCGGCCAGATTTGCAAGGGAAGCGCGGGGGAGAACCCTTCTCTGCAGAGACTCAATGGACGCAACCAGAATAAACGGCGTATCGGCGCTGTGTAGCTGAAACAGAGTGGCAAGACGCTCGGCCACGGTTCCGCTGTCAGGCGACAACGGAGTATAGGGAGGAATTTCATGACCAGGAAAATAGTGAACCGGGATGTCGGTAAACAGCGCCAGATCCTGAACAAGGTGCTGGGACGCTGTTTCACTTGGCGTAATACAGAGGATTGACCGCTGGCCGAGCCGGGCTGTCCGGCCAAGGTGGAAGGCTGGGGCGCTTCCCCGCAAGCCGATGATGTTAACGGATCGGCCCTCGGTGAAGAGGGCCGTCAATCTGTTATCCATTTTGTATCTGGGGGATGTTGAAAAGGCCGAAGCAAAACGACACACTCAAAAACACGAACATTTTCTAGAAAGCCCCGCCTATGCTGAAATCCCAGACGCCCTGCTTCTCGCCTTCTTTCGGGTCGAGATTATACCCCCACTCAAGACGCAGAGGCCCCATGGGTGAGAGCCAGCGAAAACCAAGGCCGGTGCTGTAGCGAAGATCTCCGACATCCCAGGTTTGCGCGTCGGTATACACGTTGCCCAGATCGAAGAACACCAACCCTTTCAGACCGATCTCCTTGACAATGGGAAAGATCCATTCCAGGTTGCCATACCACATCTTTTCACCGCCGATCCTGGAATACGATCCATCGGAATTCAGCTCCAGAGGACTGATCTTGCCGCTGTCAAATCCCCGGATGGTGTTGAGTCCGCCCAGGTAGAATTTTTCATATACCGGCAGCTTGCCTTCCTGGTTTTCAACAGCATATCCGATGGCCCCCTTGACATGGAAGGTTGTCTCCCACCATAAAGGATAGTACCAGCCGGAAGTTGCCTCATATTTGGTAAAGTCGCTGTCACCGCCCAAGGGTCCGCCCGCATGCTTGATGGAATAGGTGGTGAGCCACCCTTTTGAGGCATCGGTAAGCTTATTCCTGGTGTCCTTGGAAAGGCCGAGCCTGACAAAGCTTGTTGTTTCGATAAGCGTGGAATCAATGATAACTTGTGAGGCATACGGCGAAATATCGGTGAGCTTGGTATCATCAAAGCCATAGCCCCAGCCGAGATTCCATTTATTCCATACCGGATAGGCAAACCGCAGAGCCGCACCGGTGGAATCCTTGGTGTAATCGTCGTATTCTCTCGACCAGTTGTAAAGATCGTAACCGAACAGCAGCCTGGTGTCGTTCAGGCGAGGCTCGGTGAAGCTGAAGTTGTAACGGTTGCTTGCGGAACTGACATTGGCCTGCAAAGAGAGTCGCTGACCCTTGCCGAGAAAGTTGTTCTCGCTGACCTCGCCCATGAACATCAGATTGTCCACCGAGCTGTAACCGGCACCGACACTGAAGGTGCCGGTAGCTTTTTCCTTCACTTCGACCACAACATCCATGAGGTCTTCCTGCACGGTCGGCTCCGGGGTGACGTTCACCTCTTCAAAAAACTCAAGCCGCTGGAGACGTTCACTGCTCTTTCTCACCGCGCTGGCATCAAGGAGTCCA
>JAHJTI010000009.1 GCA_018829945.1 Pseudomonadota bacterium
GGATTGTGCGCACGTTTGCGGTGAGTTCCGGGGTGTCGTTCTGCAGTGCCTCGTTGATCATTATCTGCTTGGCGCGTTTGCGGGCAACCTTGGGCGGATACTTCTCAAGGAGTGCCGACTTGACCTCGGCAGGACCCCACTGCACCAGCTTGTTCTTTGTTGCTGTTGCCATAATCTTTCCTCCTTATGAGATGGATTTAACGCCCGTCTCGCCTGTTCTGACCCGGACCGCATCGCTCAAGGGCAAAACAAAAACCTTGCCGTCGCCAGGCATGCCGGTCTGATTCGTATTGATAATTGTCTCCACCACGCAGCCCACCATGGAGTCTTCCACCACCGCGGTGATCATCCGTTTCGGGTAGAGCTTGCCCTTTTCACCCAAAAGAGCGGCGGCCTCTTCATACCCCTGCACGGTCCCTTCCAGAACTGCCGGGCTGACAAAGCCTACGCCGCGGCCTTGGGCCTCATGGGCAAAGAAGGCATCCACTCCGCAGTCGGTGAGGGCCTGTTTGGTTTGATTCATCATGTTTATACGCACGATGGCAATCACCTCTTTCATGGCGTCACCCCCTCCTTGACATAATCGGTCTCCTTGACGCCGGAGCTGATTGTGTAAGACTCCTCCACATCGGAGACAAAAATTTTGCCGTCGCCGAATGCTCCCTTGCCGGTGGAGCGGGCCGTATTCATCACGGTCTCGATGAAAAACTCCTTGTCCGAGGGGTTTATAACGCTCATCAACATAACTTTCGGAAGTTCGTCGTACGTAACCTCACCGATCTTAATACCGCGCTGTTTACCGCGGCCTGCTACCGAATACTTTGTCACGGCCGGGTAGCCGGCTTCCATGAGAGCGGCAAGAACCTTATCTGCTTTCTCCGGCCGGACAATTGCTCTGATCATAGTCAACATAATTTTTCTCCGAAAAATTTTTGGTGAAAGGTAATAGGTTAAAGGTCGAAGGTTATAAAGGCCGAAAGTGCAAGGGAGGAGACGCTGTTACCTTTCTCCTTTTGCCTGTAGCCTTGCTCCCTCTTTTAATTCATCAATCCATAGTCCATCAGGAGTTTTTCAAGTTCCTCAATCTCCAGCGGGGTGGGAATAACAAACTTCTCATTTTTATCGATGGCCTGGGAAAGCCCACGATAGGCATCTGCCTGCTTGACCTCGGGATTCCATTCGAGAACGGTCTTCCTGTTTATCTCGGCGCGCTGTACGTCGTTGTCGCGAGGCACGAAGTAGATCATTTGGGTGCCGAGCTTTTTGGCAAACTCAGAAATCATTTCCTCTTCGTTGTCAACGGCGCGCGAGTTGCAGATCAGACCGCCCAACCGTACAGAACCGCTCTGAGCAAACTTCATGATACCCTTGCTGATGTTGTTGGCTGCGTACATGGCCATCATCTCGCCGGAAACTACGATGTAGATTTCCTCCGCCTTGCCGTCTCGGATGGGCATGGCGAATCCGCCGCACACTACGTCGCCCAAGACATCGTAAAAGGCATAATCGAGCCCTTCGCTCTCTTCGTAGGCGCCGAGGGATTCCAGCATATTGATGGAAGTGATGATGCCGCGGCCTGCGCAGCCGACTCCGGGCTCGGGTCCGCCGGATTCAACACACCAGGTGCCGCCGTAACCGGCTTTGCGGATATCGTCGAGTTCAACATCCTCGCCCTCTTCCCGCAGGGTATCGAGTACTGATTTCTGTGCCAGGCCGCCCAACAGGAGCCGGGTCGAGTCCGCCTTGGGATCGCATCCAACAACCATGACTTTCCTGCCCAACTCCACAAGACCGGCCACCGTGTTCTGGGTGGTGGTTGATTTGCCGATTCCGCCTTTGCCGTAAATTGCCACCTTGCGCATCTTGAATCCTCCTTGCTCTGTATTGAATATGGTTTTTAAATTCCATTGGCTGTGCCGCCGTTAGTTAGCCTTATCGCAAGGTGCGTGCCAGAGCTAACCCAAGA
Organism: Pseudomonadota bacterium; assembly: GCA_018829945.1. Classification (GTDB taxonomy): domain Bacteria; phylum Desulfobacterota; class Desulfobulbia; order Desulfobulbales; family Desulfurivibrionaceae; genus Thiovibrio. The sequence continues at coordinate 1,967 of JAHJTI010000009.1, forward strand.
GAGGGTAAATCAATTTAACAGGCTGATATTATTTAATTTATTCAGGAAACCGACAGAATAGCCCGCTGATAGACCGCCTTCCATTTTGTAAACTTGCCTACAAAATGGAAGGCGGGAGCCAACCATGAAAGAAAGATGACACACCTATTTTATGTACAATTATGTAGTAAAAACCTAAATAATATATCCATATCTGTATCTTCTTTACTGTTACGGGAAAAACAACACCAAACATACTTCATTTATTTTATATTGAATTTCAAATAGTTAACAGATATTTTCCTGTCACATTGTTACATTTTTGAAACATTGGAACAATAATTGCTTCTTTTGGGAGGATACGGATTATGCAGACACATTCATTTTCAGTGGATTTCATTACGAGGCACAACGAGCATGACCAAAACCGATTATCCAACCGAACGCCTTGAATTGCAGGCGCTGTACCAGATAAGCCAGCTCATCGGCTCTGCCCTGGACATCAAAAAAACACTGTTCGAGGTATTGCAGATCCTGCACGAAACCCTGCGGATGGAGCGGGCCACCCTGGTTCTCCAGGAAGAAACCGGCGAGCAGCTTTCCATTGCCGCCTCATACGGCCTGAGCAAGGAAGAGGAAAAGCGCGGCATCTATCGACCAAACGAAGGGGTGATCGGCCGCATATTCCAGAGCGGGTATCCATTCGTGGTGCCGGACATTCACAGCGAACCGCTTTTCTTGAATCGAACCGGCGCCCGGGCCAATCTGCCCAAAGGAGAGATATCATTTATCGGCGTGCCGGTCATGCTGCCGGAGGGGCCGGTAGGCGTTCTTTCTGTGGACAGACTCTTTGGCCCGGAGATCTCCTTTGAGGAGGACATCCGCTTTATCACCGTGGTCGCCATGCTCATCGCCCAGTTTCTGAGGCTTCACAAAGCTGTCTCCCACAAGCAGCAGGTCCTGGTAGAAGAAAACCTGCTGCTCAAGAAAGAGCTGCGAAGCCGCTACAGCCAGCACAATATCATCGGCCAGTGCAAGCGGATCCAGGATGTGTACAACTA
>JAHJTI010000099.1 GCA_018829945.1 Pseudomonadota bacterium
CACGGTCTGCAGGATGCCCTTCAGGTAAATCTGCTGATCAAGCAGGGTGTTGATCTTTTCCGTCCGCTGGGCAACCTTTGTTTCAAGGCTGAGGTTCAGCATGTCCACTTCAAGTTTTTTCTTTTGCAGGATGCGATTCAAAAGCAGGACGTACCATGCGACACCCATGGTCACAAAGACGGCAAGGCCCAAAAGGGCAAATTGCCGCCAATAACGGGAGAGGACATCCGTGAGGGAAAATTTGCCATAATCTTCATAGGGGCCGACCTTGAGGTCGAAAAGACAGTCGTGCACCGGTTGATAATTAAGAGGGATGGTCCAGCCTGCCGATTGACTGTCCAGGGCAGCAGGGTGGTTGCTTTCCATGGTCATCAGGGCTCCGGCAACCAGGCGGGAAAGTCTGTCCGGCGTTGTCTTGATTGCGGCCATGGGCCATTCCGGATACAGCTCGGTGCTGAGCAGAAAGGGAAAGCCGCCTTCTCGGCGCTGATTGAGGATTTTTACCTGTTCCAGGCGAATAGTCCCCTTCTCGGCCATTCGCTCAAGGGTGTCGGTGCGCACTGTTCCGACGTCAACCGTGCCGGCAAGAACGGCACGGACAACCCCTTCGTGGGTGCCGGCATAGCGCAGGGATGAAAAATCGCTGAACGGGTCAATCTCTTTTTTGTAGAACTCCCGCCAGGCTACGAGCCAGCCACCGAAAGAAAGCGAGTCCACCGCCATGAAGGATTTTCCCTTGAGGTCGGTGAGAAGGTTGAGGTCATCTCGCTCGGCTTTCGTGAAAATCACCCCGCCAAAGGTGGAGGTCTGCTGGCCGGGGAGATTCTGGTTTATCAGGGTTGCTATCCGGCTGATCTGGTGCAATTTTTCCAGCTCCACATAAAAAGCCGGATTGGTCAGCACAAAATCGATCCTGCCCTGCTGCACTGCAGCATGAATTTCCTTAAATCCCAGGGGGGTTATGGTGAAATGGTAATCAGGGAGCGCGGCGGAGAGATAATCCGCTGTTGCCGACCATTTTTCCACGGCAATATCCTCGCCGCTCTTGGCAAGGACGCCTATGGATATGGCTTGGCTTTCGGCCCACAGCAGTTGGGGCTGCAAGAGGAGAAGCAAAAGCAAGCAGGTCGTGCGGACGATAACAGTCATAAGTCTGCCAGGGGAAGCGCGCTCAGGCGGGAAAAGGGTAGGCTCCGGAGGTGAGCGCCTTGCGGTTCTCTCTCGTGCAGGGAGCCATTCGGGGTGTTAAAAAATTATATTAACATCTGGATCGGCATAGGGTCAAGGCGCTGGTGCTCGTGTTGATTCCCCTTGACAGGTCGAGAAATTTTCTTGTATTATTTCAGGATGATCCGGCCTGAGGCAGGTGCTTTGTCGATGGGCGCAGAGCCGCTGCCAAAGCAGGTGACGGTCGGTGTCTGTTCCCTTGGAAAATCCCAATGAAATTACCCTGTTCCCTCCTCCTTTCCTGTCTGTCGACAACACTGATCCAGAGAGCACAGTGACTATGTTGCCCACCACTTCCGTGCAAAAATGGCTTTTCCGTGGCGCAGCGCTTCTGCTGGCAGCCACCATCGGCTCGCTTGGCCTGTATATCTTTTGCTCCTATCAGGCTTTTTTTAACTCGGACGCTGCCATTGCCAATATCCTGGCTGAGGAAATCGTTCGGGCCGGAGAGTTTTTTCCCAAGACCTGGTGGTATGTTAATAACGATCTCTGGGTGTTTTACAAGCATCTGCTGCTGATCCCCTGGGTCATGGCCGGGGAAAACAGCTTTTTTGCCCATGGGGTTTCCGTTGCTCTGGTGATCGGGGTCACCATGGCGGTGCTTGTCATGCTCCTCCGGAATCTGGGACTTTCCAAAACAGCAGCAATGATGGGGTGTGTCGTCATTGGCCTGGGGTATTCCCCCATGTATTTGCGGGAGGTTTACGGCGAGGCCGCCTACACCTGGTACTTTGCCTTTATCCTCTCTTTCTTGCTGCTTCCGCTCAAGGCCGGCCGGCCGGATTCAGGAAAAATCTCGAGGCAGGTTCTGTTTGTTCTTCTGCTTGTGCTCGTCTATCTGGTGGTGATCGAAAATCCGGTTCGGTTTCTGATCTATTACATCGTGCCGTTTTTCGCCGCTTTTCTGGTATTGCTTTATGCGGAGCGGCAGGCATTGCTTGAGGGCGGCGCAGATGGGTGCAAGGCAAGGTTTTTCCCCAAGCTCATCCCTGCGGCAGCCGTTCTCGCGGCACTCCTGCTGGGGGCTTTTTCCCACGATTTCCTGCTTGGGAGACTGAACCATGCCGGAGGAGCCAATCAAGCGTTGCTGGTTCCGGTTCAGCAACTGTTGTTTCATTTCGCCTATTCGGTGCTTGGATTTCTGAATTTTATCGGAGCGGAGTGGGGGGAGAAGGTGGTGCTGGCCTCGGTGGAAGGGGTGTTTTCCCTGTTGAAACTGGGGTTCTATCCGGTGGCGCTGTTTCTCCCCGCCTATTACGGTTGGAAAAATTTTGCCCATATGGAGCAGAGGCAGAGATATTTTCTGCTCCTCGCCTACCTCGGCTTCGGTGTGATCTTCTTTTTGTTTTCGGTGAGCACCCTGCATGACGGGGCCTTTGCCGCCAGAAACAATATTCGCTATATCATTCCCTATCTGATGATGATTCTGGTCTGTCCGGTAGTGATCTGGCGGTTTTTTCCTCCGCTTGCCAAGGCGCTGCTGGTGGTGACCCTTGTTCTGGCAATCGGCGGTTCCTGGAAAAATATCTCCCCAGAGGGCTGGCAGGAAACGGTTAAGGCACAGACCGACTTGATCGGCACCCTCAAGAGCCGCGGGCTTTCCGACGGGTATGCCCCCTACTGGGACTCCCACGTCTACACCGTGCTGAGCAAGGGCGAGGTGCGGATTCGGCCCATCGACATCGACTGGCGCGGGGTCGGTCTATGCCTCTGGCTCTCAAGCGATCGCTGGTACGAAAAGGGATATGCCGACGGCAGGGTCTTTTTTCTGGTAACCAATGACAAGCTGGACAGCTGGAAGGACGGAAGCGAAAAACTTTCCATGCCGCAGCCTGTCGAAGTCTTTACCCAGGATATCTATACGGTTTTTGTTTTTTCCGCCAATCCGCTCATCGGAATCGGAGAGAGTGGGCGAGCCTGCAGGGAAGGGGATGAAAATGGGCAGTGATATGAAGACGGCAGCAGAAATCATCAATGAAGGGAGAATCCCGTGTCAGCTTCTGTGAAGATCAGCGTTGTCTCCCCGGTGTATGGGTGCAAGGAATGCCTGGGCGAACTCTGCCGAAGGGTTTCCGCGACCCTTGCTCCCATCAGCGAGTATTTTGAGATCATTCTGGTCAATGACGCCTGCCCTCAAGGCTCCTGGGAGGACATTCAGGCACTGGCCCTTCAGGACAGCAGGATCAAGGGTATCAACCTTTCCCGCAATTTCGGCCAGCACTACGCCATTACCGCCGGGCTCGACCAGGCCCAGGGCGATTGGGTGGTGGTGATGGACTGCGACCTGCAGGACAAACCCGAGGAGATTGCTAAGCTCTATGCCAAGGCCATGGAGGGCTACGACATCGTTTTCGGCCAAAGGGTGGAGCGGCAGGACAGCTTTTTTAAAAAACTCGCTTCCCGGATGTTTTACCGGGTCCTGGAATATTTCACCGACACGGAGCACGACAACACCATTGCCAACTTCGGCATTTTTTCGCACCAGGTGATCCAAAACGTCAATCGCTACCGGGAGCAGAACCGCTCGTTCCCTTTGTTTGTCAAGATCGCCGGATTCAAGCGAACCCAGATTCCGGTGGAGCACGATGACCGGTTGTACGGCAAATCATCTTATAATTTCAGCAAGTTGATCAATCTTGCCATCGACTCCATCGTGGCCCATTCCAACAAGCCGCTGCGTCTTTTCATCCAGTTGGGATTTTTTATCTCCCTGGGCAGCATACTCTATGCCTTTTGGCTGTTTTTGCGGTTTTTTCTCTATGGTGATGTTGCGGAAGGGTGGACCAGTCTGATGGTCTCGATGTTTTTCATGTTCGGCCTGCTGTTCGGCATCCTGGGAATACTGGGCCTCTATATCGGCAAGATCTTCGATGAGGCCAAGGGGAGACCGCTCTATATCGTCCAGGAATCCATCAACCTCGACCCTGCTCCCTGAACGTCACAGCCATGAAAAAAATAGCCATCCTTCAGTCCAACTATATCCCCTGGAAGGGATATTTCGACCTCATCCGCAGTGTTGACGAGTTCGTGCTCTACGACGACATGCAGTACACTAAGAACGACTGGCGCAACCGCAACAAGATCAAGACCCGGGAGGGGCTGGCCTGGATCACCATTCCGGTCCGGCAGGAAACCCTGGCCCAGACGATCCGGGAGACCAAAA
>JAHJTI010000100.1 GCA_018829945.1 Pseudomonadota bacterium
CATTGAGCTGGGTTTTGCCTTTCTTGACCTGCCCTGCGGCCATCGTCTCGGCATCATCGATGTTCCCGGCCACGAACGGTTTGTGAAAAACATGGTGGCCGGGGCCACCGGCATTGATCTTCTCGCTTTTGTTATCGCGGCGGACGAAGGGATCATGCCCCAGACCAGGGAGCATTTTGAGATCTGCCGTCTGCTGGGGGTGAAGCGGGGGCTGGTCATTCTCACCAAGAAGGACATGGTGGATGCTGAGTGGCTGGAGCTGGTGCGGGAGGATGTCCGCCAGTTTCTTGAAGGCAGTTTTCTGGAAGACGCACCCATGATCGCGGTCTCCTCCACCACCGGCGATGGCTTGTCCGAGGTGCGTGAGGTTCTGGACACCCTGGTGCGGGACAGCGAATTTTCCGAAGCCCATGGCCCGTTCCGTTTGCCGGTGGATCGGGTTTTCAGCATGAAGGGCTTTGGCGTGGTGGTAACCGGCACTTCCATCTCGGGCAGAATCGGGGTGGGAGAAGACATCACCGTTTATCCCCAGGGACATACCGCAAAAATCCGCGGCATCCAGGTGCACAGCCAGGATGTGGATGTGGTCGAGGCGGGCAAGCGCACTGCTATCAACATCCAGGGGTTGGACACGGAAATGCTCACCCGGGGCAACATGCTTGCCACTCCGGGAACCCTTGCCCCATCGTACCTGCTGGATGCTGATTTTTTCTATCTTTCCGGCAACGCCAAGCCTCTCAAAAACAGAACCAGAGTGCGGGTGCACATCGGCACCGCCGAAATCATGGGGCGCATCGTGCTGCTTGAGGAAGAGGAACTGCTTCCCGGCAACCGGGCCAATGTGCAGATTTTTCTTGAAGAGCCATTCGGGGCCTGGCCGGAAGACCGGTATGTGGTGCGGAGTTATTCGCCGGTGGCCACCATCGGCGGCGGCGCTATCTGGAACGGGTCTCCACCCAAGCGGCGGCGTTTCAAGGAAACGAACAGCCAGGTTTTTGCCCTGTATCAGGAAGGATCCAGCGAGGATATCTCTCTGCTGCATCTGCGGGAGGCAGGGGTTGCCGGGCTTACCTTCGAAGCGCTCTGCGTGAAAATGGGACAGTTCGGCAAGCGTTTTCGGAAGCTGCTTGACGGACCCATCTCCAGCCGCAAGATCATCATGGTGGATTCGGACAGGCAGCGCATGATCGCGGCGGAAATCTTCGAGGGGTTGAGTGCATCGACCCAGAAGATCCTGGCTGATTTTCATCGGGACAATTCCATGAAGCCGGGGCTCTCCAAAGAGGAGTTGCGTTCCCGGCTGCACGGTGATCTGGATCAGAGATTGTTTCAGTTACTGCTCAACACTTTGGTCAAACAGGGAACACTTGTTGTTGACGAATCCGTGGTCAGGCTGGCCACCCATCAGGTTTCCCTCAAGGCTGATGCGCAGAGCATCCGGTCGGAAATGGAGACCTTTTACGGAGAGGCAGGGCTGACCCCGCCCACTGTGCGGGAATTGCAGGAACGGTTTGCCAAGTACTCCCCGCCCTTGGTGCGTGAGGTTCTTGATCTTCTGGTCCGTGAGCAGGTTCTGGTTAAGATCAGCGAAGATCTGTATTTTCAGGCTAGAGCCCTGGCGGATCTGCAGGAAAAGCTGGTGGCCTTTATCAAGAAAGAAGGTGAGATCGACGCGCCGCGTTTTAAAAATCTTACCGGTCTGACCAGGAAGTTTTCTATCCCCCTGTTGGAGTATTTTGATAAGATCAAGGTGACTATCCGGGTTGGCGATAAGCGGTTGCTGCGGGAGCGGAGCCGGTAGTCGGTTTTTCTTGCAACCGGAACATATCGGTTGTGATGTCTTTGTTATAAGCAGAGTGTGTCTGAAGCATCTGCATGAACGGAAATTCAATACGTTCAGGTTGTGATTGTTTGCCCGGAGCTTGTCGCCGGGCTTTTTTTTGAGTCCATCAACGGGATATAATTTTTTCTGATTACCATCGAACTTCAGCCGGCACGTTGGTGCCATGCGTCAACCAGTGATTGCCCGTGTTTTGTATTAAAGGCTCACTTGCGTACAAGTCATTCCGGCGAAAGCCGGAATCCAGGCAAGGGAGCTAATTTTTCTGGATTCCGGCTTTCGCCGGAATGACGGAAAAAAACTGGCTGAAGATGAGTGCTCATTAGATAATTTTTCAGAGGCAGAGTCATCGGTACGATAACCGGAAATACCAGCGGACTGAAAACCGCTCAGTTGAAGGGGCTTGAGCGAATCGGCAGCCGCCGGGTTTCTCCGGATATGGTTGTCAGTCCGGAACTGGCAAAAGAGCTGTGCGCAATGGCTTTTGAGATCGGCCGGCAAGTCGGGGTGTTGATCAGTCGGGGTGGGCAGGTCGAATCGGTTATGGTTGGGGATCACAGGTCCATCATGATCCCGGCCTTGAAACAGTTTCGCTCTTCCGGCGGCCGCCTCAAGGGGTTGC
>JAHJTI010000101.1 GCA_018829945.1 Pseudomonadota bacterium
AGAGGAATTCTTTGTTCCGCCCTACAAAATCGAGGAGCTTTCCTACACCACGCTCCTGCGCCAGGCACTGGACACCAAAATTTCCAACCACGAGTCGCTGATGGAATTCCACCGCCGCTTCTCCTACATATTGCTGGGGATTCCCTTGCTGCTCCTGGGGATTCCGGTCCTGCTTTCCGTGCATAAAAACAGGGGCCGCGATCTGGCCCTGGCCATTCCGGTGAGCTGCGGCATGGCCTTTGCCGCCTGGGGTGCCTGGAGCGCCAGCCAATCCCTGGCCAAAACCGCAACCCTGCCGCCCGGCGTCGCCTCCTGGTCCATCCATGTTTTGACCATCGCTCTGGGCTGCTTTCTCCTGAAACGGCACAACCAGTAATGCCGTTGCACGACCCAACGGTGGAATATCAAAATGTTACGTTACGTTACGTTCGCCCTGAGCCCTTCGACAAGCTCAGGAGAGCCCTGTTGAAGGGCCGTTATTACAGTTCCACCAATGGCTTTTTTTTATAGTCATGCAACCAGTGACGCCCGAAATATGACCCTCGAATTAGCATCCCTATCCACCACGATCAGCCGCTTCCGCAAGATCGGCATCATCGGCATTCCGCCCTTGGCCGTGATCCGCGCTGCCAACGACAACAACCTGGTCATCCATGACCTGGACGAACCCCTGGTGCGCGAAGATCTTGAAACCGCCAGCCCCTTTTTGCCGCGGGTCTACTGCGCCATCCTCCGGACCGCCGTGGTCAACGCCCTGCACCTTGAACTTGACGCCATCTATGTTGATACCGGCCCGGGTAAATGCGATTGCGCCCTGCACACAGCCACCATCCTGGCCGAGGCCCTGCCCATTCCGGTGATCTGCACCAGGAACATGGACAACACAGGCTATGGCACCCCTCTCTGCCAGGCCCGCCAACCCCTTCTCGACAGGATGCAGGCCATCACCGCAGGGGTAAAATCCGCGGCGCATTATGACGATCCTCCGCCGGTTTCCATGCCCACCGCTGGATTCTGGGGGGTGCCGCCCAGGGATTTCTCCATCCTGACGCTGTTCCCGGAAACAACCCACATCTTCGGCTGGGCCCGCTGCATGGAAAACAAAACCCCGGCGGACCACGACCTGGAAGCCCAGTTCAACCCCCTGGTGCCCACGGTTTTCTTTGCCCAGTCCTTTTGCGCGAAAACCGCTCTGGCCCGTTATCTGGCCAAAAAACATCCCCATGCCCTGTATCTGGATGTGGATGTCCATACCACCGGCAGCGCCAGGGCCAAGGTCCAGGCGTTTCTTGAACTTTCCGGGGTGGAACCATGATTCTGGGCGACTTCGGCACCTCCTATTGCAAATTCCTCGATCTCAACGCGCCAAACCCTGAGCCGAGCATCGTTGCCACCAAGGATCTGCCGCGGGATACGCGGGTTGATCTCGCCACCGGCCACAACGGCAAGCGCTTTGCCGACCGCTACGTCAACGAGCTTATCGCCCTGGCCAGGGGCGGCGAGGCCATGATAGCCGAGGATGAGTATGTGCTGCTCGACTGCGGCAGCCGGGACATCAAGTTTATCAAGTATCAGGACGGCAAGCTGGCGGACATGGGGTGGAACGCGGAGTGCGGCGCCTCGATGGGTTTCACCATCGAGCTGCTTGAGCGGTATTACGATCTGGACTACAGCAGCCTTAAGGTGCCGGAGCAGACCTTTTCCGTAACCTGCGGGGTTTTGGGAATGAGCGATATCTTCGACACGGTGATCTCCGGAGTGCCGGTGGCCGAAGCGGTAGCCCGCTTTGTCAAGGGGATTGCCATCAACGCCTACCGGTTTGCCGGTTCGCCGTCCAGGCTCTACCTCTCCGGCGGACTCTGCGACAACCCGCTTTTTGTGGGAAGCTTTCCCTGCCGGGTAACACCGCTGGGCCGCTTCGTTTTGTTGCGCGGCCTTGAGACGGAAGCGCGGCAACGCCGAACACACATCCTCGCCTGAGCTGAAACCCGTGCCTTCACCAACCACAGAGCGGCCGAACTGCCTCGCCTGCCGTCATTTCTACATCACCCACGAAGCGGGGCATCCCTACGGCTGCAAAGCCCTGAGCTTCAAGTCCCTTCAATATCCATCCATGGTGGTGTTTGCCAGCTCCGGCATCCATTGCCAGCTTTTTATTGCCAAAAAACACTCTGCATAAACAACACCGTTCACCGCACCACAACCACTTAAATAAATAACGACAAGCTGCAACTTGCAAACTACAACTTACAAGTTACATTATAATTTCATTTTCCGTGCTTGACCTGAAACATTCACTTTCGCTACACTTAGGATGAATCTCCAAACCGGATATTGGCCAACTTGACACTTCATGCATGATACAGGAGGGGGAAAATGAAACATCAGTCAATACGGAATATTTTTTCAGTCATTCTTGCCTCATTACTTTTGGTACTCATAAATTTCCCGGCATACGCAAACTTGGATGGAGATGAAGAAATCCGCTGCGCAAAAGACGGTGAAACCACCTTCCTGTTCGCGCATGGCCTGAATGGAAAACCTTCAGAATGGCATACTTTCGCCAAAGAGGTTGTAAAACTAAACCCCAAATATGGGGTATGGCGCACTCAGGTCAAAAAACATGGCCACATTCACGAACGAGGCCATGAATTGGCTGAATTCATGCATCGCGCGCAAAAGGAATGCAGCACCCCGGAAAAAAGCGTTGTGGCTGTTGGGCACAGCATGGGTGGACTCGACCTGCGCTACATCGTGGGAAATCACAAAAAATATTCGAAAGAGATCGATTTGTTGAAGGGTGTTTATACCATCGCAACCCCCCATCTGGGCGACCCCAATGCCTGTACTTCAGAGGGGGGGACTCACGATCTTTGCGGATACCCTGAAGACCCCGACAAGAAAAACATCTTCGGCAAGCGTACGCCGATGTATCACTTCAATAAAAAATATCCCCATCAGGATTTCGTTGACCGAAAGATTCCCTTCACGGCTTTCTATTATGAATGCAAGGAAAAGGAAAAGGGCGAGGATGGGGTAGTGCTCATCGACTCCCAAAAATGGAAGGGACACAAGGCCCATTCGGAAGATCGCGGCAAAGGCTTCCACAAAACCGAAGACTGCGGCGAACAACATGGCTGCAAGCCGGAATTGTGCCAAGAGGATGAAATCAAACACATCGTCAAGTTACAAGAGAAGCTCTAGAGCACATGACACACTCACTGGAAACAGCCGCAGCCCAGTTTGAACCGGGATCAACGAAACCATGAATCCTGCGGAAACTCTGATCCCGGCTGGACGCCGTCTTGTTGTTGCAGCTATTCTGCTTGGCGCCTTTTGCCTGGGGGGGTGCGCGGCCACAGGCTCAACCACCCCCAACAGCTTGACGGCCACGGAAACCAAAAAGGCAATATCGCCGACTGAGAAATTAACCAGGGAAAGTGTTGATGCTTTGCGGGCCGGGCGGAGTGGCGAAGCGGTCACGAAGCTGAACCGGGCGCTCTCACTGGACCCGGCGCGGGCAGAATTGCACCTGCTGACCGGCTTGGCATACCACCTCGATTACCTGCACGGCAATTATCTTGCCCGTGATCTCGCCGAGACCGGCTATATCACGGCATCTCAGCTTGACGCCGGGCTGGCGGAAGCGCACCTGCAGCTCGGCAGACTCTATCTCGACACCAAACGATTCTCCCGGGCACAGACCGAATTTCTCCGGGTGCTTGACATTGAACCCAATCACACCGATGCGCTCCTCAACTTAACCGTTGCCTCATATTATGTCCGGGACCTGGAAACCGCGCTTGGAGCTGTCCGACGCCTCAGCACTCTGCAACCGGACGATGTTCGTGTGGTACGCGCCGCCTCGATTATCAATGCTGCGGCAGGGCTTGACCAGGAAGCGCTGAAAGCCCGCACAGGACTGGACTCCCTCGGATCCAACCCGAATGACCTTCGGCTTGTCGATCGACGGTTGTCGCAATGGCGCGCCTTGCATGCCGATTCACGCTTGACGCCGGTGAAAGATGAACAGAACGGGGAACAGGAAGAGCCCGACGACGATGAGACGGAGGACAACGATAATCCTCCTCCGGCGGCAGGCAGGCCGATCGCGCCGGACTGGTCTGACTGCCGACAACGACAAACCGACTCCGATGGCGACAGCAACTCCGACTCCGATTACGATGATTACTTCAACAGCGAGGAAACAGGCGATGAGACCAAGACTCTGCGGGCCTTGCCCAGCCCGTGCAGCGGAACTCCCCTGCCCCGCATGGCCGTCATCGATGCCACTATTATCCGCAGCGAGGAAATCCTCTATACCTCGCGAGGCGTCAACCTGCTTGATGGGTTACAGGTCGTGTTTGGCTGGTCCAACCTGCTCACCCGTTCGATTACCGATGGGGTCCTCACAAAGAAAAAAGAAACAGAAACAAGTTTCTCCCTGCCGACGGCCGGGGTAACCTACGCGCTGAATATTGCCAATGCCACAGACCTGCGCAACGACGTGCTTGCACGGCCAACGCTGGTGGCTCTGGATCGCAAACCTTCCATGTTCTTTTCAGGCACCAATCTGACCATTGCCATCTCCGGCCAGCTCTCCGGAGGAGACATCGAGGAAAAACCCATAGGTATCAGCCTCTCGGTAACCCCAACATTCATCAGCGACGATACCCTTCTCCTCGCTGTGAAGGCCGCCCGATCCGACCTGGTAGATTCCTCCCCCGGGACTTTTGTACAAACCCTGCATACCACCCGCAGTTCGGTAACGACCAACGTACTCATGCGCATGGATCAGACGCTGGTGCTTTCCGGCTTGGTGGAAAAAACAACTTTGACCGGACAGTCGAAGACACCCCTGCTGGGAGATGTCCCTGGGCTGCAATATCTATTTAAATCAGCCGATACTGAAGAAACCCAGAAGTCCATCCTGATCGTGCTGACCCCGCGCCGCCCTGCCGACGCCGGTTCCGCAGCCGAGGCAAGTAAAGCAGGGGCAGATAAAAATGCACAAGAACTGCGAGAACGCCTTGCACGCGATCTCGATTTGCCGGATACCGCGCTTGCCGCCATCCGGATGCTGGCCTCAAATCGTTATGCTGCACAATTCCGCACCGGCGACCTCAAAGCAGATGACTGGAAGACCCAGAAGTCCATGAACCACTTGCTGGATGGCCTCGGCAGCTTTCTCTACTATTGACACTCCAGATTTTCAAACAGATTGTTCAGAAAGCAACCGCCGCCAGTTGCACGGTCTGTCGAGCCTGACTTGCACTGAACACCGTTTCCACTCCCTCAAGAAGCCCCAATGCAACAAGACGTTTCACGTTGGCGTTGCCCCTGCCCCGATAAATGGACTCGTCCGCCTTGGCTAGCGTCAGGCGATGGGGCAGATGGAAAAGGCGGGAGGAGAGCTTGGCCCGGACCTGATTGAAAAAAAGCCGGGAAAGCACCAGCTCGCCGAAGGCCGGATGGTATGGCCCGGCCAGCACGGTTTTTTCCAGTGAATCCGAAGGCTGCAATCCCATGCGCACCACGGGGATGTTGTGCGCCTTGAAAATCAGCCACAGCCGACCGGCCAGGGCCACGGCCCGATTCAGGGTCAGAGGCTGATACTGCCCCTGATGATGGAGTTCCGCAAGAGGACTGCCCGATACAACCAGGCAGGGGTAGAGCCGCACCATATCAGGACACAGCTCTGCCGCCCTCCGACCGCTGGCCAGGGCTGTTGCCGGGCTGTCGCCGGGCAGTCCAAGCATGAGCTGCAGCCCGACCTGGATGCCCTCTTCCTTCAGGCAGGCCACCGCCGCCTTAACCTGGGCCGCGGTATGCCCCCTGCCGCTTGCGGACAGCACGCGATCATCCAGCGACTGGGCGCCCAGTTCCACGATCCCGACCCCATGCTCCCGCAAAAACAGGGCAATTTCAGGGGTTACATAATCCGGACGGGTGGAGAGCCGTATTTCCCGAACCTGTCCCGATGCCAGAAAAGGCTGCACTGCGCCGAGCAATTCCCGTTGCCGCTCCAGATCAAGGCCGGTGAAGCTGCCGCCGTAAAAGGCCACCTGCACCGGCGCACTGGGATTACGGCGGGGCCAGGCCAATTGGGTGCGGATGGTCTCCTGCACCGCTTGAGCGGTTACCATGCCCTCCGAAGCACCGGTGATGCTGCGCTGGTTGCAGAACAGGCATTGATGGGGACAGCCCTGATGAACAATAAAGATTGGGATGACAAAGGGCGGAAACTTTTGGTTAGAAGAGGTGCACGATGTTTCCATTTCTAAATCAAGCCTGAAATTTTCCCTTGGTTCGATGAAGTAAACTCCCCTCCCTTGACGGGAGGGGGGCGGGGGTGGGTGAAGTGCAACCTGGCTTCTCTCAGGGCAATTCCCCCCTCCCTGACCCTCCCCGCCGGGGGGAGGGGATTGTTTCAAATCATTTGCCGCCCTGAGGGGAAGTGGCGATTTTTTTCAGCGCCATGGCAGCGGCTTCCTGCTCCGCTTCCTTTTTACTGCGAGCGCTGCCCTGACCGAGGATTTCTTCCCGAAAACGGACCGAGACATGAAAGGTTTTATTATGATCCGGCCCTTCATTGCCCTCCAGCACATACCGGGGTCCCTCGTTGAACCGCTCCTGCAGCAACTCCTGCAGCGAACTCTTGGCATCGGCCAGAAACATGGTCTGCTGCCGGTCGTCAAACCAGGGGATGAAATGGCGTTCGGCAAATTCGCCGGCTGCTCCGTACCCGCCGTCAAGGAAAATGGCTCCAGCCACCGCCTCAAAGGCGCAGGAAAGAATGGAAGCCTTTTCCCTGCCGTTATTGGATTCTTCGCCCTTGCCCAGCAGCAGATACTTGCCCAGATCGAGATCCCGTGCCATCCGCGCCAGATGCCGCTCGTTGACCAGAGCCGCCCGCAGCCTGGTGAGATCGCCCTCGCGCATCTCCGGGAAATGGCGGAAAAGCGCATAGCCGACAGTGAGGTCGAGCACAGCGTCGCCCAGAAACTCCAGGGTTTCGTTGTCCTTCTGCGTCAGCCTGCCCTGCTCAAAGGCGTAGGAGCTGTGGACCATGGCCCGCTGCAGATGGGCGCGGTCGCGGAAACGGTAGCCGAGGCTTTCCTCAAGAAGATTCAGGTCCGGCTGCAGTGTTTGGACAGGGGTATTGGTCGTCACGGTCAAGGCACGGATAAAGGGTAATCTGCAAGGGTGTCAGCCCTCCCACGAAAAAATCACAATACCTCAGGCGATGAAAAAGGGCAACGAATCACCGGCCAGAGGCGCGGGAACCGCCCTTTTCCCTTGTCTGCGAAGGCATGGCAGGAGGCGCACATTTTCCCTTGTCAAAAAAACGATCTGCGTTTAAGATTGCCCCCACCAAAAAGGCGGCGTAGCCAAGTGGTAAGGCAGTGGTCTGCAAAACCATTATTCAGCGGTTCAAATCCGCTCGCCGCCTCCATTGAATATCCCAAAAGGGTCAGCCAGACACGGCTGACCCTTTTTTTGCGCAAAAATCCCGTTCCCCGGCCAAACCAAAGTACAACGCAACTGCCCTTCCTGAATTCACCGTCCTGAAAGATCAAATTTCTTGTGTTGCTCCTTGTTGTCAGGTAGACAGATATTATTCTGAATATTTTAGCCGTTATTATACAGCTTGCTCTATAACACCCCCAATGGGGTGGATATGTTGCTGTTTTAGAGAAAAATCACTCGAAAATTGCCGTTCAAGTCAACTAACTGGCCATAAATGGCGCAAAATAAAACCAACTCGAGCTAGCTCGATAATAAATATGTTCGCCAGTCAAAATGAAACCATATCCTTGCAGCAAAGGTATTCGACATGAATGAGGGAGATAACAAAAATACGGATAAAATCATCCGGCTTGTCGAGTACCTTACAGCACTTGCCCGAATCAACGCTAAAATTGTTCGCACCCTCGACGAATACAGAAAGGCACTCTGGATTCATGACATTCCTAATGAACCCAAATATTGCTTCACTCAGGCTTGGGGCCGGGAAGAGGAACAGGATACTGATGTATGGATAGAAATTAAAAAATTTCCAGAACCAGAACTTCCTAAAATCCCGCAAAAATGCACTGACTGGGTGAAGTGGGAAACACTTAGAAACACGAAAGACCTTCCAGAACTTCAGGGTTCCATAGTTGTTGAACGGACTGAAGAGGACGAAGAGACAAAAGAAAAATACACAGTTACCGATACACTCTATCTTAAAAGCAGCCCAGATATTCAACAAATATGGGATGATTACCTTGAAAAACAGTGGATGCCATGGACGGAACTGTACAACCGATACTCCAGTGTGCAAAAGGTTTATGCATCTCTATTTCACATTTATCAAGAACAACAAAAACTTGGAGAACAATACGAACTTGTTTTTTGCACGGGGCTTCTAAACTGGAAAACCCCAAGTGGCCATGAGGCCAAAAGGCATATTATTATTGCCAAGGCATCCCTTGAATTTGAACCTCATCTAGGAAAGTTCACAGTTAAACAGGCAATTGACGGAGATCAAATTGACATCGAGCTTGATATGCTCGATGTCCAAGATCAACCTCAAAATGTCCGGCAATTAATTGAATTAGGCCGCAATACTATTGGTGCAAACCTCTGGAGCCGACCAGACATTGATTCTGTTCTCTCCTCTATCGCAAATTCATTGGCAGATAGCGGTCAGGGCGAATATCACCCTGACCGGATTAAACCCGAACACAAATCGTTAACCAAAAAGCCAATTATTGAATTTGCTCCTTCATTAATTCTAAGAAAACGTTCCATGCGTGGCTTGGAACAGCTTCTTCTTTCTATCAAAGAGCAAGTTGAAGCTGGCGAGATAATTCCCGATGAATTTCTTGATCTTTGCGAAAGTCTTTCCGAGAAAAACGGCGAAGGAAGGGAAGATGGTACAACACCCCAGAGCCTTCAATCCGAGGAGGAGATTTATTTCCCCTTACATGCAAACGAGGAACAACGGCGAATAATCCGAACCCTTGAGAAACAAAAAGGCGTATTAGTTCAAGGACCACCCGGCACCGGGAAATCCCATACAATCGCTAATCTTATTTGTCATCTTCTGGCTACCGGAAAACGAGTATTGGTTACGGCCAAAACACCTCGGGCCTTGCAAGTTCTTCATGATAAATTGCCTTCTGAGATCAAACCACTGTGTATAAATCTTCTTGGTCAAGGTACTGAAGAGCGAGAGTCCCTTGAAAGAAGTGTTACAGGAATTTTGACTCGCCTCGACAGAAGAGAAGAGACAAACAACGGCTCACGAATCCATTCTCTTGAATGCCGAATCGATGGAAATCGAAGGGGTAAATCTGAAACTGACAACAAAATAATGGCGTTACGCGAGTCTGAAACTTTCACGCATAATATCGCTAGACAGTATTCAGGAACCGCGGCCCAAATCGCAAGAGATTTACGCAAAGACACTGAGCAATATGTCTGGTTCACCGACACCCCAACTCCAGAAGACACCCTTCCATTAACTCCTGAGGAAATTAATTCTTTATGCAAAGATATTGTTGATATCGATGCGGAGACAGAAAAGGAACTCAGCCTTACCCTACCAGACTGTGAAAAATTACCAGAAGGGAAGACTGTCAGAGTTGCTTTCCAAAAAGAATCTGCAGCCCTCAAAAAATCAGAAGAAGGCAAAGAAAGGCTTGATAGTCAAGAAGGGAAAGCACTTATCCGTGCCGGAAAAGAAAATGTTGAGGCTCTGCTTCAACTCCTGGCCGATTTTGCCGCTACAGGTAAAACTGTTCGACAACGCCCTATGTCGTGGGTCGAAAAAGCAGTCTATGATGTTTTGACCGATAGAGACACCCCATGGAAAGAACTGCTGAGGATTTCCACGCAACACACAAATGACTTACATGGGCTGGCCACCCAAGTTGATAGTCTTGATGTGAGTATCCCTCAAGATATGGACCGGAAGAAAGTTCTTCATGATGCGAAAGCCCTTAAAAACCATTTTGATTCAGGAAGAGGTGCCGGAGTCTGGCTATTCAAGCCAAAGACCGTTCGGGAACATGGCGACCTGATCGGTAAGGTCAAGGTGGACGGTCGGAATTGTGACAACTCGGACACCCTGCAAAACCTCATTAACTATCTCACCGTAGAACAGGAACTGAACTATGTATGGCCTCTCTGGGCGGGGAAAGCTGTTCGTCTCACAGGCCCTTTCCCTTTGCAGGTTGCCGAAATAGATGAACTGCATGAAGCATTGGAAAACATTATCAATTTGTATGGTAAGCGAGAAGATGTAAAAGAAAAACTCAAACTGATCTCCGGCTTACGGGAGCCGCACTGGGAAGATATATCTTCCGTAGATTCTTTGACGGAAGACTGCCGGATTGTTCTTGCTCAAATCGATTACATCGCAATCAACACTAAAATACTCCAGCTTCAAAACGGGTTGGCCGATTTTGCCACAAGAAGTAATGTCCATCTCATCAATGGTCGTATTTCAAAGGCGTTCCATGAAAGAGACTCTGACTTATTTTGTAAGTTACTTGAGGAGGCGGAAGCTCTTCGCGAAAAAGCAGGAAACGTAAATAAAAAAAGACAGTTGATTGGAAAACTTGCAGAAGCAGCCCCAAGCTTGGCAGGAAGGCTGGCCCGTTGCAACGAAACCCAGCTGTGGGCCGAACGCCTTAATCATCTGCCTCAGGCATGGGCATGGGCACAGGGCAATGCCTGGCTTGATGATTTTTTAAATGCTGACCTTGACAGTCTTGAGAGGCATTCTGCAAGGCTTGATGAAGAAATCCGAAATGACCTGGCAGAACTGGCATCGGTAAAAGCATGGCAATTTTGCTTTAACAGAATGCAGGAGGAACACAGAAGACATTTGATGTCCTGGCAACAGGCAATGAAAAAATTGGGGAAAGGAACAGGTAAACATGCTCATACTCATAGAAAAAATGCCCAGAGACATCTGAATGAATGCAGGGATGCGGTTCCGGCTTGGATTATGCCCTTGCACCGAGTTTACGAAACTGTTGATGCCGGTGCCGGAATCTTCGATGTAATTATTGTAGACGAAGCATCACAGTGTGGTCCGGAAGGA
Source organism: Pseudomonadota bacterium (assembly GCA_018829945.1). Taxonomy (GTDB): domain Bacteria; phylum Desulfobacterota; class Desulfobulbia; order Desulfobulbales; family Desulfurivibrionaceae; genus Thiovibrio. Next base: position 11,099 of record JAHJTI010000101.1, read on the forward strand.
CTCCCATTGATGTACCTGGGGAAACGGGTTCTTGTTGTCGGGGATGACAAACAGATTAGTCCTGAAGCTGTTGGTGTTAACAGAGAACAAGTTCAACAGTTGATGCGAAATTATCTCTATGATTTCGACCATGCAGATTCATTCGATGTAGAAAGCAGTTTGTTTGACCACGGTCGTATCCGTTTTAGTAACAGGATAAGCTTGCGGGAGCATTTCAGGTGTATGCCTGAAATAATCCGATTCAGTAATGATCTTTGCTACCGCACAGACCCCCTTATCCCGCTTCGTCAATATCCTCCAGACCGGTTGGACCCTCTCAAAACTACGACAATTCAAAACGGTTATCGAGAAGGCACAGGGAATCGGGTAATTAACCGCCCCGAAGCCGATGCACTTGTTGAAGCCATAGAAAATTGTTGCAGGGATGACCGATATCAAGGCATGACCATGGGAGTAATAGTGCTTCAGGGAGAAGCGCAAGCCTATCATATTGAGGAAAAGCTTCTCCAAAAAATCGGAGCCGAAGAAATGGAAAATCGAAGGCTCATTTGCGGCAACCCATATAGCTTCCAAGGTGACGAACGTGACATCATCTTTTTGAGCATGATTGCTGCACCGAATGAAAGAATTGGTGCAATGACCAAAGCATCAGATCAAAGAAGATTCAATGTTGCGGCCAGCCGTGCGCAAGATCAAATGTGGCTCTTTCATTCCGCAACAATGAACCATCTGAGTGAGCAATGTTTCAGAAGGCGTCTACTCGAACATTTCTTGAATCCAACAAGTTACATCTCGCAAGCTTTAGGTGAGGATGCTGAGGAATTAAGGAAAAAGGCTTTTCTGTCCAATAGAATAATAGAAAAAGCCCCAGCCCCTTTTGATAGTTGGTTTGAAGTAGATGTTGCTCTTCAAATCGCCGGGAATGGATTTAGGGTCGTCCCACAATATCCTTTCGCTGACAAAAGAATAGATCTAGTAGTTCAGGGTGAAAAATCGCAACTTGCTGTCGAGTGTGATGGCGACTTCTGGCACGGTGCCGACGCATACACTGCCGACATGGAAAGACAGCGAAAATTAGAAAGGTGCGGATGGAAGTTTTTTAGAATCAGAGAAAGCCGTTATTACGCTGCCCCAGAAAAAGCTCTCGAACCGCTCTGGTCTCTTTTGGAACAGATGGGAATACTGTCACTGACCGCCACCTTTAAACACGACACAGAACCAGAAGAGGATAATGGCTTTGATGAGGAAGATGAAATAACTGAAGAGTCTGAAGCAAGCTCAATATCAGTAGAAGAAGCTGAAGAGCCAGAGGAACCATCCCAACAACAAGAATTGTGGATAGATCGTGGGATTTCCGACATCCCAGAAGATATTCACCAGGCCATTAGGGTTAAAGCCGATGTGATATGTAAAGCGATCATTCAAGTTTTAGAGCAACGTCCGAAATTCTCCAGCGTGAGAGAAAACGTCCCCACATATATCCTGAAATTATGGAATATCCGATCCAGGGGAAATCCACGAGAACAGTTTGCCAAACGTGTTGACCAGCAGATAGCAATAATGGATAGGAAGGGATATGTAATCATTTACAAGAGCAAAAATGAGAGGGTTAAGCTTGGGTGGGTAAAGTATCAAGATAATTAAACAAAAATGGCGAACAAGGCGCTGCACATTGGCCGTTAGCTTTCTCAGCGTCGGAGCAAAGATTATGGATGATGACTACATAAGCCCTCTCCCGGAGAAAACATATATAAGCCCGTCCCTGACGGAGTTCGGTGGCAAAGAGCGTAGGATTCGCATTGCCTCAAAAATACTGCCATCGCAAGGACGTTGCGACATGCAGAGGGAGAACAAGTAATGGCTCTAAACGATACGGCTCAAACTATCCTGGCGCTTCTCCAATCAGGAGCCATGGTCGTAATTGCCGGTTTGATCTGGAAAGCAATGCAACAGCAGGTCAAGGCCGCACACGCCGCCGAAGACGTCAAGACACAGACTCTTGCGGCGCTGGAGAAGTCACACGCGGGTGAAATTGCCCAGCTTCAGGCTCTGGTGGCGACCCTAAAGGAACAACTTGATTTTAGCTCAAAGGTTGCGCCCGAAATCATGCAAAAGAACGTAGAACTCTTGCAACAAGAACTGGAAAAATCGAAGAAAGAAGCACAACAGTTAATGGCAAAGCTTGAAGAGCTACAAAATAAAAACCAGAATCAAGCGTTGGAAAATAAACGCCTCATCGATGAACTTGAAAGACTAAAACTTCATGCAGATACAGCGAATCTGTTCGTCTTTGATGATGTAGTAAGTGGGTTGAAGCACAACAATAATATTCTCTCCAATACCAACGAACTTCTTAAGGGGTTGAAACCGAGGGTAGTCGGATCTGATACACAATTGTTCACACTTCCACATACTTCAGGGGTATTGCCCGAGCGCAACTTATTCCCCACACAAGCTAATTCGCTTGTGTTTCTAGATATTGACCCCTCCATTCTAAAGGTATCAGATGAGTGATACTTGTAACTGCCCTTATTAATGTGCCATCTAACATCGGATTACAGCGCGACGCGCATAAAGCAGAGCGCGTCTAAAACCAAACGTTACACAGTCTCGAAACCCAACCAATATGTGATGGAGAATATGATAAAAACAATACCTGCGCTGTTGTTGTTCTGGATGGTGAGCGTGTCAACCCATGCCCTTGCAACAGGAATAGATGAATGCACAGAGAGATATAACTTGTGTATTGAGGCAGGCCAAACGTTCTATGACCGATGCATCGAGAGAGGTAATGACACGAACTATTGTGCCGCACAACAAAGGGATGGGGCAAACGCATGCAAAAGAGCTATGGAGCGCTGCTGGAAAGAGGCAGGCGCTGACGCTAAATCTTCTAACGAACAAAGATCCTTGCAAATGCTTAAATAACAAAAATAAAAAACGGGCTAACAAGCCACTTCATCGGACTGGAAAAAGTGCTGCGATTCTTACGCGGTAACTTCTGGCGGCAAATCGATGACTCAAAATATTAGGCACTATTTTCTTTCACAAGGAGATCAAGATGAAAAGACTATTGCTAGTGGCGTTATGTTCTATTGTTTTTAGCGGATGCAGCAGTATGTTAGCGCAGAAAGAAGCAAAGCTAACGCCAACACGCGAAACAACTGGCAAAGGTGAAATGATTTCATTGCCAGCACAACTTAGAACGGTCACCAATAAACTAAATTCTGGCGATTACACAACTTGTGCGGAGCCAGGGCCAGACGTCGCTTTATCTGACACATTCAAGCTAATTACAGGTATTACGTCCGACACATCTGCTGCCGTCAACGACGGAAACGGTGGATCAACCAATGCTGGCAACAAAGTTAGCTTGAATAATGACCTCCAGACAAGCACAACCGCTCTAGAACTAGCGGGTAGAACGCAAACTGTTCTGCTTGCAAGAGAATTTTTGTATCGCACTTGTGAAGCCGCTTCTAATAAATGGCTCCAAGCAGAAGATGTAAAAAAAGCTCATGAAAAAATACTTGAACAAATAACAGGGCTAATCGAGACAGATAAAAAGAAGGCCGAAACATCCGCCGCAGTTGCTACTGCCGTAGCCGCCGGAAAGCTTGACGGTAAACTCTTGGGCACTGCTGCGGCAGCAGTATCCGGCGCAATACGTGATGCTGCAATTAAGTCGTTCGTGGAGTGCCTTAAGAAGGCCGGTGATGACAACAAAGCAAAGTCTACCTGTGAAGCAACATTTAACAAAGAACTTAATTAAGGAGAATCACATGAGCACGTTCCGGAATGCCATTTCAGCGATACTCGGCAAAGAAACATATTTACTTCTTGGAGACAAACCAGTAAAGGCGACTGTATTGAAAATCAGCGATGACTTGGCGGTAGTGAAAATCTCTGACGCTTCAATCGGTTATTCTGAGATTGCCATACATATTGACAGGCTTATTCTCGTGACCGCCTAACAATCGCTTCGAGAGGCGCTTCGAGAGGGACGCTCCCCCTATTAACTGTACTCACGATAACTACAGAACCTCCCCTCCCCCTGATTCCTCGTCACTTTCCTCGCTGGCCTGAGGGCGGGAATACATCTCCCCCTCAGGCTTAAAACTCCCATATTGCAAGGCAAACTGCCGGGTGAACTCCGCGCCGAGGAAAAAGATCTGCGCTGAATAATACACCCAGAGCAGCAGGGCGATCAGCGACCCGGCCGCGCCAAAGCTCGAAGCCACGCCTGTTTTGCTCAGATACAGGCCGACCATATATTTGCCGAATCCGAACAATCCGGCGGTGAACACGGCGCCGACCCAGACGTCGAACCAGGACGGGGGAGCCTCGGGCAGCATCTTGTAGATCACCGCGAACAGGGCGGCGGTGAGACCGAAGGAAAGAAGCGAAGAAATGACCAGAAAAACATGGGTGGAGCTGCCCCATATCTCTCCGGCGAAGTTGGCAAGCACGGAAAGCGCCGCGCCGCAGACAAGGGAAACAAGCAGCAGCAAGGCAAGAATCAGCACCAGCCCGAAGGCAAGCAGTCTGGTGCGCAGCAGGAGCAGAAAAGCGTGATGCTGGGGCTGCGGGATGCCCCACATCTCGTCCAGGCTTTCTTTCAACTCGGCAAAAACACTGGTGGCGGCGACCAGCAGCAGAATACCGGCAACAATGGTTGCCTTCCGCCCGGTATCAGGGTCCTGGGCCGCGGCCAGCAACGCCTGAATCGCTTTAGCGCCGTTGGGTCCGACTGTTACCGGAAGCTGGGCGATAACCTCACCCTGGGCCGCTTCGGTGCCGAAGAAATACCCGGCCACTGCAATGGCCAGCATCATGATCGGGGTCATGGAAAACAGGGCGTAAAAAGCCAGGGCCGCGCCTTTGCTGGCGCCACGGTGATCAACCCAACCCTGTAATGATGCAAGCAAAAGCTTTTTCATGCGTGTCTGCGTCCTTTCCTGGTGTATTCGATTTCCTGCGGGTGATTCACATGCGCTGATTGGAGCATGCAGGATGATTCTGAAAATAAAAATCCCTGAAAAGCCGTTCTTACGGTATGATACCCCTCCTGAAAATCAATATTGTTGCGCACGCTTTCCTGCGACAAACCCTTTCGCTTACCCTCAACGGACACAACACAATGACCGAGAGCAATATCATAGAACTGACTCCCTTCCGCATCGATCTGGCCCGTGCCCTGACCCGCCGGGGAGAACGGCTTCTGGCCTCAGCCGATCTGGCCGACGAAGTTGCCGCCCTGGAGCCTCTGGAGGCATACTACATTGTCCGCGAGCTCGGTCTGGATCAGGCCCTGCCCATCCTC
>JAHJTI010000010.1 GCA_018829945.1 Pseudomonadota bacterium
CTTCTCCTTCCTTACTCACGATTCGGATCGTGCCGCCGTGTTCATCAATGATTTTGTAGACCATGGCCAGTCCCAGACCGGTTCCTTCCGGTTTGGTGGTGAAGTACGGGTCCATAACCCGTTCCAGAATATTCTCCGCTATTCCGCACCCCGTGTCCCGAACAGTTATTGCAACGGTATCCGGCCGGGGTCCTTCCTGCACCGACACATGTAATTCCCCACCGTGCTCCATGGCCTGCAGGCTGTTGAGGTACAGATTAAGAAGGACCTGGTTGAGCCGGTCCTTGTCAAGGCGTACCCGCGTGCGTTTCATTGCAATCTCGTGGTGTACGGACACTCCCAGTGCTTTGGCATCGCTCAGGATAAGCTTAAGGGATGCCTCGATAAACGGTTCGATCTCTACCCCGACGATGGTAAGGGGGAGCGGTCGAGCGTAAGTGAGCAATTCGGTTATGCTGCGGTTGAGCCGCTCCACTTCGTTGATCAACAGTCTGGCTGCTTCCCCCTCCTCGCTTTCATCGGCAAAACGGGAGCCGAGGAGCGTGGCGAAGCCCTTGATGGAACTCAAGGGGTTTCTCACTTCATGGGCGACGCCTGCTGCCATTTTGCCAAGAGCGACCAGGCGTTCATGCCGCCGGACCTGGGCTTCGAGTTTTTTGATCTCCGTGACATCGTACATGAGCATGACTCTGCCGATGGAGTTGCTTTGGCCATCGGTGATCGGCACGGAACTGATGTGCAGATAATTGGGCGTTGGAGAATCCGGGGGCAGCAGTATCTCCGTGTCAAGGATCTCAAGCTCTTGTTCTCCGGAAGGGATGAGTTGCTGGATGTGAGGCAAGACAGCAGCCTGCTGATGGCCGATGGTTTGTTCCGGGGTCTTGCCTGTAAATTTCGCAGCCGCGCTATTGAAGGTCTGGATATGTCCTTCCGTATTGGTTGCGATAATGCCCACGGGCAAACGAGAAATTAGCAGATCGGTGAAGGCCCGCATGTTCATGATGGTTTTTTGCGATGATCGATAGCTCTGCGCGGTAAGCAAGGCTATCCATCCGCCAATTGCAACCAGCAGCATGGCGATGGACATATATATCATGTGATATCTGTCCTGCTGGATAATTTTATCCTGCTCTGTCATGTCCAATCCGACAACAATGGAGAGCTTGTCTCCTGGCAACCAAGGCTCTTTTCCTGGAAAGGATTGGCAGGCCGAAGGATTCGTGCCGTTTTGCCAGTCGGGGTTGACCGGTTTCCCAGCTTGTTGCATTTCCTGCAGATGTCGCTTGAAAAAAGGGCCTCGCCCGCGCATGAACGGTTTGAATGGCGCAACGATTTCAAAGACCTTGTTGTTTGTTTTCGGGTCATTGACAATATGATAGTTGCCAACCGGAGAAAGCTCCGGATCAGCAAGCAATGGATGATCAAGGGGGCTTCCCACCAGGGCAGGCGTGCTGTGCGCCACGATTTTCCCTTCGTTATCGGCCAGCGCGATATAGAGGATGCTGGATTCGCCGGCAGCCTGTTCGATCAAGTGCTGAAATTGCTGAGGGTTGGGAGTGCCCATCATCATCATGGAAGCCCTGGTGCCTGCGCCGATAAACCGTATTATGGCTTGTCCCTTATTGAAAAGACTTTCGGTCATGATCCGTTTTTCCCGCTGCAGGTTATTGATCGCAAAGAAAAAAACAATGGCAATGAGCATACCTATGGCAGTGGCCAGTATCCAGGGAGAGGCATAGGCAAAAGGGGAGGTAATTATCTTTGTTTTCTTTTTCATGAACTCAAGTCCTGAGAGAAATTTTATCGGCATGGAGATATGCGTGTGTGCATGAAACCATTTTTACGTTCTACAAGCAATTATTGTTCCTTGTTTGTTTTCGTGCCTGTAATGAGGTGTTCACGGCCTGCATTCTTCCCGTTGTTCCGGAAATTATTCCGATTGGGTAAAAAATAGTCAATCAACCTTATGTGCGTGGATAAAAAATATCCAATCCGCATGGCTCTTCTCCTCGGCGCGAGTGATTCTGGTTTTCAAAATGAAATAAAACAAGTTATTTCAGTATGTTGATGTTTTTGTCGGTCGTTGGCATGGTTGTTGTAATACTACAGGACATACAGTGAGTATTCACAATCCATTTAATGCGACACCATACGCTCAGGAGGTAACAAATGAAAAAGACACTGATAGCCATTGCTGCAATAACCACGATTGGTCTGGCCGGATACCAGCTTGCCGAGGCGCAACCAGGGATCGGCGGTCCGGGAATGGGTCCCGGCGCTGGTATGATGGGTGGCCCGGGACAGGCTCAGGGACAGATGACTGAAGAAACCCAGAAAGCCAGGGAGAAATTTTTTGCCGAGACAACAGAGTTGCGCAAAAAAATGTTTTCCAAGAAAACGGAGTTGGGTGCGGTCATGAACGGGGAAAAGCCCGATGAGAAAAAGGCGGCTAAGCTCTCCGAGGAGTTGTTTGATCTTCGCAACCAGATGCACACAAAGGCCCAGGAAGCAGGATTGGCTCAGGGCGGGTTCGGTCCTGGTTTGTGTGGCGGTCCCGGCATGGGAATGGGTATGGGTATGGGGTCTGGCCCCCATCATCGTTCCAGTCGCTGGTAATATCTGCTGATAGTATTCTTTCCATTTTCAGGGTGGGCTTCGTTGTTGAAGCCCACCCTTTTTTGTTTGTAACCTATGGGATGCCGACGATTGCCTTTATGAGGATGACCTTTGTCGCGAATGGCGCGGGGAGTCAGTTGAATTTGTCCGTACGCTGGTTCTTGTGGGATTCTGTTTCCCGCATCATGTCCTTCAGCAGAGTCAATTTGGCGAATTCGACTTTTTCGAACGGAAGGTCAAGCAGCAGGGCGATGTCGGAGACTTCGATTCCTGCGCCGAAATGTTCTTCGGCAATAATGATTTTGAGGAAATCTTCAATAACAAAAGTTTTGATCTCTTGACTAATATCGATCAAGACATCACATGCCTGCTCATATGTCCGCCCTTTGGACAGCTCTTCGCGCATTTTTTTCACAGCATGTTCGTATTCCCTGTGCATGACGGAAGTAAATTGTACATACTGTTTTCTATCGGCAAGCGACATGATCTTCTCTTTGTTTTATTGTGAGGTGGTTTGGGTCGTGTTGTCCGTTGTGCCGGGTTGGAAATGATTGTAGTTATGTATCATAAAATAGTTAGGTTGAAACGGAAAAAAATGATGATGATAATTTTTTGGGCCAATCTGAGGTACATATTTTTTCCAAAAGAGGTCTGGTGCTGTAATGACGAAAAATAATTACGGTAAACCCCAGACAGGCATGCTTCTTTCTTTTCTGATATGGGGTCTGTTGTGTTCCGCCCATGCTTGGGGCGATGCGCTTTTTGACGCTGACGGCTTTATTGTTCTGCGTGCTTCGGTTCCTAATGCGACAAAGATGGTGCATCCGGGAACCAGTCCGTCGGAGGCGTTGTTGCAAACCGCTTATGGTGGGGGGGAAACCCTGCGTTATTCCGTCAACTGGCTTGGCATAAAAGCCGATGAACTCGTCATGCGGGTCAGCAAAATTGAAGGCAGCGATGAAACATTTTCTATTGCCGTAACGGCCAGAAGCGCAGGACTGCTGGAAGTGTTTTATCCGGTGGAGGACCATTTCTTGACCATTGTGAAGGGGCCGATGCGCTTGCCGAGTCGACACGAAATGCAGCAGAAGGAGGGGAGTCGTGTAAACAGCAAGCTTACCCTGTACGATCAGGAAAAGTTCCGCGTGTCGTATCGTAAAAATGATCAGCCTGCAGACATCTATCAGGTTGAGGGCACGATGCAGAACGAATTTTCCTCGTTTTTTCTCATGCGAACGCTGCCGTTCACCGGGGAAGCCCCGGTGATTGTTCCTACCTTTGCCGACAAAAAGAGGCATGAGGTCGTTGTTGCCATGGAGGGAAGGGAAGAGCAGGAAAGTGTGTTGGGAAAGAAAAATACCATCAAGGTGCAGCCGCACCTGAGATTCAAGGGATTGTATGAAAAAGTAGGAGATCCTCTGATCTGGCTCACAGACGATGCCTGGAGGATCCCTACAAAGATTCAGGCGAAGATTGTCATCGGTTCCTTGACGGCGGAACTGATCGAATACACCGGGCCTGCCGGAAAATTCATCATCATAGACACGCCCAAAGAATTGCCTCGATAACCTCCGGAGGATATTCGCCGAGCCGCCATAACCGTGCCTGGGCGCGGGTGTTTGCGGCAAGATCCGGTATATCTTTCCCGGAGATGTTCAGGTCGGAGAGCGAGGTGGGAGCGCCTATTTTTTTCAGCCAGTGGGTAAAAAGCCGGATTCCTTCCTTGGCGAGGAAATGCTCATCCGCATTGCGCAACCCGAAAACCTGTGCGGCAAAAATAGCCAGCCGGGTCGGGTTTTTTCCGGCGACATGGGAAATGGCTCCCGGCAGTATGGCCGCGAGACCGGCGCCGTGGGGGATATTGTGCATACCGCTGAGGGAGTGTTCGATCAAATGAAAGGGAAACCCGACCCGCCCCAGTCCTGAGGCGCTGATGCCGTTTAAAGCCAGGCTGCTTGCCCACATGAGTTCGGCGCGGCCCTGGTAGTCTTCGGGGTTGACCAAGGCTGCCTCGCAGGCACCCATAATGGTCTGCATGAGTCCGGCGCTGTAATGGTCTTGTAAAGGGGTAAAGGATTCTTCCCGGTTTAGGTAAAATTCGAGCAGATGGGCGAAAGAGTCCACTGCGCCGAAAACGGTTGTAGGCGGCGGGACGCTGAAGGTGACGGTCGGGTCCAGAATGGCCAGGCAAGGGAAAAGATGACGGTTCCCGATACCGATCTTCTGACTGGTTGCCTCATTGGTGAGCACCATGCCGTTGTTGGTTTCAGAGCCGGAGCCCGCCACTGTCGGCACGGCGATAACCGGCAAGGCACCTTTGATGCTTTTTTTCCCTTTGAAAAACCCCCAAACATCGTGACTTGCCAAAGCGCCGGCGGCAATGGCCTTGGCGCTGTCAATGACGCTGCCTCCACCGACGGCGACAATAAC
>JAHJTI010000326.1 GCA_018829945.1 Pseudomonadota bacterium
ATGGTGATGCTCACCCTGACCAGAAGCAATATGGATCAGGTATTGCCATTGGCGGAATTGCTCCGAGACCGGGCTGATCTTTTTGTTTTCAACCGACTTGCCATGGTCGGGGAAGGTTCTTTGCTGGAATCGGTACCGGTTGCTCAATACCGGGAATTTCTGGAAAAATACCTTGCCGCGGCCCAGGAAAATCCGGGCATGGGCCTTAAGGATAATTTTTTCAATGTGCTCCGCGAGGAAAAAGGGGAACCCCTGTTGGGAGGCTGTGCCGGATTCGGGTGCGGTGCGGCCTTTAACTTTGTCTCGTTGCTGCCCGACGGTGAGGTGCATGGTTGCCGGAAATTTCCTTCCCAGATCGGAAACATCTTCAATCAATCCTTGCTGGACAACTATGATTCAGCATCGGCCAGACAGTATCGCGCCGGCTGCCAGGCCTGCCGGGATTGTCGTCTGCGCCCTGCCTGCGGGGGCTGTCTCGCCGTGAGCCATGGCTTTGGTCTCAATGTTTTTAACGAGATCGACCCGTATTGTTTTCTGAAGCAGGATTAGCCATGGATGTGCGAATCCTTTCCTATAACATTCACCGGGCAATCGGTGTTGATAGGCGCTTCCGTCTGGAGCGTATCGCTCAGATCCTTTCCCACTACAATGCCGACATCGTTCTTTTGCAGGAGGTGGATGTGGGGGTGCCCCGTTCCCGGGAATTAAACCTGGCCCGGGAACTGGCCGAGCTTGGCGATTACCCCTATTACTCCGTGGGGCTGAACGTACAATTGAGCAAGGGGATGTACGGCAATGCCACTCTGAGCCGCTACCCCATTGCCAGGGAACGCAATATTGATCTGACCCTTGATGGCCGCAAGGCCAGGGGGTGTTTGTTCACCGAACTGGAACTGCCCTCCGAACCATCCGCTTTGCTGCTACCGGTGTTCAACCTGCACCTGGGGCTTTCGTTCAAGGAGCGGCCCCAGCAGATAGGGCGGCTGGTGCGCACCCCGGAATTTGTTGGAATTGAAGCGGGGCAGCCCTGTCTGGTGGCCGGGGATTTCAATGATTGGTGGACGCGAATCGCCCCGCTTTTCACCGAAGCCCTGGGTTTTGTATGCGCAACCAACCATGGGGTTGGCTATCAGAATGCTTTTTTAACCTATCCTTCTTTTTCACCCACCACCGGCCTGGACAAGGTGTTTTGTCGAGGCCCGATCACCGTGCTGGGCGGCAGGCGCTGTCGTCTGCGGGTTTCAAAGGTTGCCAGCGACCATCTGCCTGTTATTGTCGATCTGCAGATTTAGAACTTGCCCGTAAATAAATCTTTGGTGCTCGCATCCGGCTTTTGGCCGTCTTTGGGCGCTCCTCAATCGCAAAATCCTCGCCGTAGCGCAGCTACGCCTGTGGTTTTGCTCAATCGTTCCACCCAAATCCGCCTCAAAATCCGGCGCGATCCCTGAAAAGATTATTTACGGACAAGCTCTTAGTGCACCCGGGCAGACCGGTTTTTTCGTTGACTTTTGCATGGCTTTTTCTGATGATATTACTATTGATGAATCGGATTGGCCTATGCTGGTTCGATCAGGTGGCCGGAATGTGCTGGTTGCCTCGTTTTCCCAATACGCAAGCAATTGCAAGGAGGGATTTATGGAAAAAAAAGATGTGAAAAAGTTTTTGGCTGGGTTTGGTATCGCCAGCCTGCTGGCCGGAGCCAGTCTGGTTGGCGGCCCCGATGCTGCAAGGGCTGCTGATCAGCCGGGCGGGAGTGGCTGAGGCGGCAGCAAAGGCAGTGCCGTGAGCACTGATAAGAAAATGAAGGCTGGCGAAGAAAAGCCCGGAATGGAGATGAAAGGCACTCCGGAAGAAGAGGCTGAAAAAGCCAAAAAGATGAAAGACGAAAAGAAAAAGCCCGGCAAAAGCGGTTGAGGCGGCTAAGCGAACGCAGGTTGCGTTCATAGATATGTATAAAAGGCAGGGAAACCTGCCTTTTTTTATGGGGCTGTTCTGGTTAATTTCCTTTATCCAGAACAGCCCCATTTTTATTTTTCCCGGATGGCGCGGACTCGATTTTCTATAGTAGAATAATAAAGTATCGTACCCGCGCCCATTTTACAGGAAGGGCGCGACGGAAAAATGCAGGCGGAGAGAAAATATGGCGGAGCAAACACGGTTGAAGGAAGAAGACGTGCAGGTGCAACTGCAACGGTTTTTTGCGGATATGACCCAAAAGATACCCCTCTTTCTTTTTTGCGAGCCGGGGAAAAATGAGCCCTTTGCCGAGGGGGCCAGGCAGATCATTCGAGCCATTCGCGAGATAACCGACAAGGTGTCTCTGCAGGAATATACCCTGAAGCACGAGTTGGCGAAAAAATGGCAGATCACCGGGTCGCCCACCCTGGTCTTTGCTCCGGAAACGTACAAGATTCGTTGGCTGGGTGCGCCATTGGGGCATGAGGTGCAGACCTTCATGGAGGCGCTCCGCATCATTGGCACCCGGAATCCGGGCTTGAGCAAGGAAGCCATGAAGGTTCTTGCCAAGCTGGATTCTCCCCGGGCGGTCAAGGTGTTTGTCAGCCCGTCCTGTCCTTATTGCCCACAGGCGGCGGTTAACGGAATCCGGGCGGCTGTTGCTCGGCCCGATCTTGTCTCCCTGGAAATCATCGATATCCAGGCCAATCCGGATCTGGCCGATCAGTACGCAGCCCAGAGCGTGCCCCAGACCTTTGCCAATGAAAAGCAGATCGGTCTCGGCGCCCAGCCGGAGGAGCTTTTTGTCGCCTCCCTGGCAGCGTTGGAGCCGCAACGGGTTTTTATCCCGGACAGCGATGCCGAGGAGATTTCCTGTGATCTGGTCATTGTCGGCGGCGGGCCTGCCGGCTTGACCGCGGGTATTTACGCCGCTCGTAGCGGCCTGCAGGCGGTGGTTGTGGAAAAAGGCGTGCTGGGCGGTCAGGTCGCCACCACTCCCATGGTGGAAAACTATCCTGGTTTCACCCAGGTGGGCGGCAAGACCCTGGTGGATATCATGGTGACCCATGCCTTGGAATATGTGAAGATTTTTCCCGGCGAGGAAGTGCAGGACATTGTGCCGGGAGAACTCTTTACGGTAACCACCACCCGGCGCCGCTACAAGGCACGGGCGGTGTTGCTTGCCACCGGTGCAGGCAACAAGCGGCTTGGGGTGGAGGGGGAAGAGCGATTGGGTGGGCGCGGGGTCAGTTATTGCTCGACCTGCGACGGCCCGCTGTTCAAGGGAAAAAAGGTGATTATGGTGGGCGGCGGCGATAGCGCCGTGACCGAGGCCCTGCATCTGCACAACATCGGGGTCGAGGTGACCATGGTGCATCGGCGGGAAGGCCTGCGCGCTCAAGAGCGGCTGCTTGTTACCCTGCGGCAGTCAGGTATTCCGGTTCTTTTCAACAGCGAGGTCGTCGAGATTTTGGGAGAAGCCGGGGTGAAGGCGGTGCGGCTCAAGAGCAATCAAACGGGAAAAGAATCCACCCTGCCGGTGGATGGCGTGTTCATCGCCATCGGCTATGACCCGGCCGTGAAGCTGGCCCAGGGCCTTGGGGCCGAGTTAACCCCGGAAGGCTATATCAAAAAGGATGCGCGTCACCGGACCACGGTGCCGGGGGTGTACTCGGCAGGCGATGTGGAAGGAGGCTTCAAGCAGATAGTCACAGCAGCCGGGCAGGGGTCTGAGGCCGCTCTCGCCATTTTTGAAGACCTGATGAACCCCTATTGGACCGTTCAGAAAAAACGATAGATGACCGCGGTTGTCACACCCCAGAGCAAAACCAGAATTGTTGCAACAGCGCAGGCAGCGCCAAGCAGCCGGTGGCTCAGCAATTCCCGGCGATTTTCCTGATAGCCGAGGAGCAATCCGAAGAGGACGCCTGCCGCCATGCCGCCGCCATGGGCCCAGTTGTTGATGCCCGGCACCAGCAGGCCGAAAACGAAGATGCTTATGGCCCAACCGCCGATTTGCTGGTACACCTGCTGGCCGTAATTGCCGCCCCGGCTTTTTCCGTAATAGAGGGCGGCGCCGATCAGGGCGCAGACCGCTGCGGAAGCGCCGATGGTAAGAGGGACTCCGGCCAGATAGGAAAGCAGAAAGCCGGCGATGCCGCCCAGGGTATAGATGCTGAACATCCGGGACAGACCGTATTCCTGGATAACCAGGGTGCCGATCTGCCGCAGAGCGATGAGGTTGAAGATGAGATGGAGCAGGCTGCCGTGGAGGTAACTGGCTGAAATCAGCGACCACCAACGGTGCAGAACGTCGATGGGCATGGTGCCGGTCGCCCCCAGCAAGAGCAGACTCCGGTTGTCCGGCGAAAGAAAAGAGAAGGGATTCATGCCCATACCCGTGCCGCCGGGATTCATGATCAGCGAAAGAATGAAAAGAGCGATGTTGAGGCCGCTCAGTCCCGCGAGAAAGAGCTCCGGGCTTTGAAACAGGCGGAGAATCCCATTGTTTTTCCACCAGGTCCCGGGGGATTTGATGCCGCAATACGGACAATGTGGTTCATCTCGGCTGATGAGACGGCGGCAGTTCGGGCAGAGTTGAGATTTTTTGTGAGAAGCGGTCATGGGTCGTTATAGGTCGGTTTTCCGGTAAATGATCAGGGGGCGGAGTTAAGCAGGATTTGCACTGTGCCCAACTAACCACACCTGGTTTGAAAAAACCAGAAAAAGCGTGACTGCATGGTCTGAGTCATCTGCCGATGAAAGGACCATCATGGATGCGCAGCCTCTTTTTTCCCTGCAGAATTTGTACGGTGGCAGCATTCGCGACCGGCTTGCCATCGCCCATATTCTCCACCCTCAGCTCGCTCTCGCGCTTGCAACAAACGAAGCATTTGCCCCGATGCTGGCCCAGGCGGTGATTTTCCAGAAAGAACTTGCAGAAATCATGGCTGTTCTTGATCTTGGGTCCATGTGCGCTGCCTGCGGCGGCAGATGTGGAGGGGGATGCTGCAGCAGTTTCATGGCCGGGGAAAACGATGTGGCCCAACTGCTGCTCAATCTCCTGGCCGGGGTTCGGGTGGAGGTCCTGCGCGAGGATGATGAATGTTGTTTTCTTGGAATAACCGGATGTCTGCTTCTTTTTAAACCCATGTTCTGCCTGAATTATAACTGTCGGCAGCTCATCCAGGGTGCAGCTCCAGCCGGGATGCGGAGGCTGGAGCAGGCTGTCGGCCGCCTGCTCCAGCAGCAGTATGCCCTGGAGCAACTGCTGCTGGGTGTCTTACGGCAAGGCGGCAGGCTGACCGGGGGATTTTGCTGTTAGCAGCCTTCGATGGCCTTTTTCTTCTTGACCGGAGCAGGAGCCGGGGCAGCAGGGGCCGGAGCAGCCTTTTCACTCTGGATTGCCGGAGCTGCCGGAGCCGCGGCAGCTTTTGTATGGCAGGCAGCGCAGTTGGTCGGACCCTTCTTGCCTTTTATCCCGGTAGTGTGGCAGGTCTTGCAACGGGCATGGAATACATCCATGGGTTTTTGCAGCTTGGCATTGGCAAATTTTGCGTTGTGGCAGGTTGCGCATTGCAGGGCGTCGGTGCTCGGCACGGCTGCGATGGCCGCCTCGTTCAGAGGCTGATGCTTGGCATCGTGATGGCAGCTTCCGCAATCAAGGCCAAGGGCAGTGTGCTTGGTATGGCTGAAAATGGCGGGCTTCTTTCCTTTGACCACCAATTCCTGCGTTGGGGCCACGCTCTTTCCATCCGTTGGGGCGGCAGCCGCGTTCAGGTCATTCATGGTAACGCTCAGGCCGGCCGCGCACATCATGGCAAGGGCAATCATTGTTTTTTTCATCGTATATCCTCCTTAGTTGGGTTTCTCGGGTCTTTCAGGGTTCAGTTCGGTTTCCGTTGAACCCGCTTCTTTTGTCTGTATCCTATCCACGTTGTTGGGGTTTTTCTAGAGGACATAGGGTGATGTATGGCGACATCCGCTACAGGATAGGGGATGGAGAGGACCCATGTCGTGGTGTTTCTGGGTTTCGCTGATTTCCATTGCCCCTGCTTTGGCGCGCGTGGTAGTCTGGGCGCCCGGTGAAAAAGCCGGCAGGCCAAACTGTCGGCTTTTGTTAAACGGAAAGGGGAAATGACGCACCAGAAAATAAATAAAAAAACAGAACTTCTGGCCCCGGTTGGGAGCTTGGAGTCTTTTTTTGCCGCTCTGGAAAACGGGGCCGATGCCGTGTATTGCGGCTTGAAGGAGTTTTCCGCCCGGGCCAAGGCCAAGAATTTCACTGTGCCGGATGTGGAAAGAATGGTTGTCCATGCCCACCGGCAGCGGCGCAGGCTCTATATTGCCCTCAATACCCTTATTAAGGAAAAAGAGCTGCCAAAGTTGGTGGAAGTTTTAGGTGATCTTGCCGGAGCCGGGGTGGATGGCCTCATCATTCAGGATCTCGGGATCTGGCGGTTGGCGAGAAGTCATTTTCCCCAGTTGCCCCTGCACGCTTCAACCCAGATGGCCGTGCATAACGCGGCCGGGGTCAGAATGCTTGAGCAGATGGGTTTTACCCGGGCAGTGCTGGCCCGGGAGCTCTCCCTTGCCGAAATCGGGGCAATCCGGCAGCAGAGTACCATCGAGTTGGAGCATTTTGTCCACGGGGCGCTGTGTTTTTCCGTTTCCGGTCAGTGTCTGTTTTCTTCTGCAGTAAGCGGGATGAGCGGCAACCGGGGCCGCTGCGCCCAGCCGTGTCGCCGTCGCTATCTCAACCGGGATCAGCCCGGGTACCATTTTTCCACCAGTGATTTTTCTGCCCTTGCCCTGTTGCCCCAACTGCTCAAGGCCGGGGTCATCAGCCTCAAGATTGAAGGGCGGATGAAGAGTGCCGAGTATGTAGCCCGGGTGGTGGCGGCCTACCGGTTGGTGCTTGATGCCCCGGAAAGCGGGCGCAAGCAGGCGATGCAGGAGGCTGATGAGCAGTTGGCCCTCTCTTTTGGCCGCCAGTCGACCAAGGGCTTTCTCACCGGCTCCGTGCCTGCGGCAATTGCCGACTCCTCCAAGCAAGGCACCCTTGGTAAGCATCTCGGTCAGGTGACTTCGCTTCGCGGCGGCATGCTCGGTTTTGAGACCTGCGACCGGCTGCATGTGGGCGACCGAATCCGGGTCCAGCCACAGAATGATCAGGCCGGCACCGGCTTTACGGTGCGGGAGCTCTGGCTTGAGCAGAAAAAGCTCAAGGCGGTTAAGGCAGGGGATTTTGTCCGGGTGCGGATTCCCGATAAAGGCGGTTTTTTTCAGGTGGGGGACAAGATCTTTAAGGTGGGCGGCAAGGCCGCCTTTACCCTGAGCCCGGAAGCATGTCGAGACACCTTGGATCAGGTGGTTGTGCCGGAGAAGAGTCCATCCTGCAAAGAGAATCTTACCCAGGCCGGAATCCAGGCCCTGGCCAGCCTGCTGCCTCCCTCCGCTCCCCAGGGTGTCTCTGCTCAGGTTCTGACCGTGCGGGGCAGGGAGCCCCAGGATATGCGTCTCCTCGATGAACCGGGTGTTGCCGCCCTTGAGTTGCCCCTTACCCCCGAAACCATGGCAGCCTTGAAAAAAGTGGATCATCACCGTGCTGATCGGCAGGGGCGGGTTATCTGGGAGATCCCCCCCATGCTTTTCGGGAGTGAGTGGGATGAATACCGCAGGGCGGTGGGAATGCTGGCGGGGCAGGGCTTTTGTACGTTTCGTCTCAATAATCTTGGGCATCTTCCTCTGTTTGCCGGCCTCTCCGGCCTGACGCTGCTGGGCGGCTTCCGCTGCTACACTTTGAACAGCCAGGCCGCCCTTGCCTGGCAGGAGCTGGGGCTTGCCGAACTCACCGCTGATCTGGAGGACGACCGCAAGAACCTGCAGGAGCTTTTCTGTCGGGGTGACCATCTGCCTCCCGTGGCAATCACCGTTTACAGCCCGCTTCCCGTGATGCTTTCCCGCATCCCGGTCCGGGGGGTGCGGCCCGGGTCGGTGCTGCGGGCGGAAGGGGGAGAGGGGTACCGCGTTTTCCAGCGCCACGATCTGACCGAGGTGCTGACGGAGCAGGATTTTTCCCTGCTCGGCCATCTTGCTGAACTTAAAAAGATGGGTTGCGCACGAATCATCGTCGATCTGAGCCATTGCGGGTCCATGTCCGCCAAGGGCAAGCAGGTGCTGGGTGCTCTTGGTGCGGACCAGCCTCTGCCGGAGACCACCAGCTTCAATTACAAGCGTGGCTTGACCTGATCCTTTTTTTTTGAAAAAAACATGGATCAGGCTGAATTTTCTCTTGCAAAGTGAAGCAGCTTTTCCTATGTATAAACCCCTATGGTAGGGTGGAAATCCTGTCATCTTCTGCCTGACGAGCATGGCAGCATGTTGCTCGTCGGGTACCTATCACCTGGCCCCGCCTTTACCCTGCGCAAGTCCCTCGCGTAAAGCTTCCCGACCATCTGATATCTACCCGGCGATACTTGTAACTGTTCAACAGCACCACATCTGCACTGTCATCGGCCTGCTCATGTGCAATAGCACACTTCGCAGACCTCTTTCGCGCATCTGCGGCACTGTTGAACAGTTACATTCTGTGGTTTTCGTTCAGTTTCGGCAGGAAGCGGAATAGTTGCCGATACTGAAAAGTATTCTGGAGGGAATTATCCGATGAGTACCCGTTTGGTCCCTGAGTTTTTTTCCTGTGTCAAGGATGGGTTCGACCGTACGCAGCTTGGCAAGGAGGTCATGGCCGGAGTTTTGGTCGGCATTGTCGCCCTGCCGCTGGCCATCGCCTTTGCCATTGCCTCCGGGGTCAAGCCCGAGCAGGGGATATTCACCGCCATCATCGCCGGCTTTCTCATCTCGTTGTTGAGCGGCAGCCGGGTGCAGATCGGCGGACCCACCGGCGCCTTCATCGTGGTGGTGTTCGGGATTGTCGCTAAGTTCGGCTACGACGGTTTGGCCATGGCCACTCTGATGGCCGGGGTGTTCTTGATCGGTATGGGGCTGGCCCGGATGGGAGCGGTGATCAAGTTCATCCCCTATCCCATGACCGTTGGGTTCACCAGCGGCATCGCCCTGATCATCGCCACCACCCAGATCAAGGATTTTTTTGGGCTGACCATCCCCGCAATCTCCGGCGAGTTCATCCACAGA
>JAHJTI010000102.1 GCA_018829945.1 Pseudomonadota bacterium
CCGCGATCATGGGTGCATCTTCCAGAAAGCTGTCTGTCAGAAACTGACGGACATCCTCCCGCACCAGTTCCAGCCACTCATCATCCACCATGTCCTTCTTGGTGAGGATGACCAGCCCCCGCTTCACTCCCAGCAGACGGCAGATCTCGAAATGCTCCCTGGTCTGGGGCATGATCCCTTCGTCCGCCGCGATGACAAAGGCGAGAAGATCAATACCCGTGGCCCCGGCCACCATGTTTTTCACAAAACGTTCGTGGCCGGGAACATCGATGATGCCGAGACGATGGCCGCAGGGCAGGTCAAGAAAGGCAAAACCCAGCTCAATGGTGATGCCGCGTTTTTTCTCTTCCTTGAGCCGGTCGGTGTCAATACCGGTAAGAGCCCGGACCAGACTGGTCTTACCGTGGTCCACATGGCCGGCCGTCCCGAGAACAATCTCCCGCATCGGCTACCAGGCCCCTTTCAAATACGGGTTGTTTTCGGCTTCCGCGCCCACGGTGGATCTGGCCCCGCCATAGCCATGTCCCGGCCAGACCACGGTCTCGGCAGGAAGGGTGAGGATTTTCTCGTTGATGGAGGTCAACAACTGATTCATGTCGCCGCCGGGAAAATCGGTGCGTCCCAAACCTTCGACAAAAAGGGTGTCGCCGGTGAAAAGATGGGGAGCGGCGTACAGACAAATCCCGCCCGGGGTATGCCCCGGGGTATGGAGAACCTTCAGGCTGATTGTGCCGATGACGATTTCCTCGCCATCGCTGACGGTTCTGTCCACAGGCGGCGAGGGAGGAAGCCCGAGCATGGAAAAATAATCAATGACCTCCGGTTTTGCAAAAAACTCGGCATCGGACTGGTGCATGAGAATCGAGGCGCCGGTGGCTTTCTGGATCTTCGCGTTGCCGCAGACATGATCCGGATGCCCGTGGGTGCAGATGATCGCCTCGACAGTGAGACCTTCGGACCGGCACAGGGAAAGAATCATCTCCTCGTTGCCGCCGGGATCGATGATACAGCACTTTTTGGTTTCTTCGCAGCCTACCACGTAACAGCACACAGCCATGGAGCCCACGGTCATTTGTTTTACGATCATATCCTTGTACCCTCAACAATCACAGGTGTTTGGGTTGCAGGGTCCGCTGCCGCACCCGCAGCCCGACTCGGCCTTGGCCATGGGAATGGAAACCGCCCCGCTCCGAACCGGCAGCTCTTTCTCGACTTTTGCCAGAAATGCTTCAAATGCCTGGACAGCCGGGCTTGTGCCGCCGGAAGAGAGATAGGGTTTGCCGTCATCCCCGGCAATAACCACCCTGGGGTCAACAGGAATTCTGCCAAGGAAAGGCACGGAAAATTCCGTAGCCAGCTGCTCGCCGCCGCCGGTTTTGAAGATATCCACCGGCTTGTCGCAATGCGGGCAGATAAAACCGCTCATGTTCTCGACAATACCGATGATTTTCATGGACACGTGCTTGCAGAAGTTGATGGATTTGCGCACATCAGCCAGGGCGATATTCTGGGGGGTGGTCACAACCAGCGCCTTGGCGTCTTTGATGGTGTGGGCCACGGTCATGGGCTCGTCCCCAGTGCCGGGGGGCGCGTCGATCACCAGATAATCCAGGTCGCCCCAGTTCACATCGGCGATGAACTGCCGGATGGCCTGATTCTTCAGGGGCCCGCGCCAGATAATGGCCTCATCGCGGTTCTCCATCATGCTCTCAAGCGAGATGACCTTGAGTTTGTCGTTGTACTGCAGGGGCGGCATCTTGCCGTCCTTGGTAAGCTCGCCGTCCATCCGGCCGTTCATGCCGAGCATGCGGACGATATCCGGGCCATGGAGATCGACATCCATGAGGCCTACCTTATATCCCTTACCGGCAAGGCCTAAGGCCAGATTCACCGAAACGGTGGACTTGCCCACCCCGCCCTTGCCGCTCATCACCAGAATCTTATTTTTGATCCGGTCCAAAGAGGCGGCGATGGCGGTATTTTGCTGGGCCACCGCTGCATCGGGGGAGCCGCAGCCACTTACTTTTTTGCTGCCACAGGTTTCACTGCTGCATTTCGACATGACAAACCTCCGAGTATATAAAAAAACAGAAAATGAACGAGTTTGACGGAAACTTTATATCATACTGTAAGACAGAGTGTTTTGAAAGGCAAAAGCCCGGCATCACCCCTTGACGACCAGCTCCATTCTCCCGACTCTGGCATAAAAAAGGCTGCCCGAAGGCAGCCTGGCACGTTTAATCGACAGGGAACAAGAGGGCACGATAAATACAAGCAACCCGTCCCCTGCGTACCACTCATCTTCAGTCAGTTTTTTCCGTCATTCCGGCGGAAGCCGGAAACCAGAAAAATTTACTCCCTTGCCTGGATTCCGGCTTCCGCCGGAATGACTTGTTCGCAAGCAAAGCCATGCAGGTGAGCAGACCGACCACAGCTACGTGAGCTCAACGCGACTGCCGAAGCAGAGGGGTGGCACTGAACAGTTACAGAGCTACAAACTCCGTCCGCTCCAGAGCCATTTCCATATGAAACCGGTGGGTCTCAAGGCTGAACACCAGCCGCCGGTTGTCCTGAAAATCAAGATCCGGGGTGAGCGTAATGGCGGTATTCAAGGACAAGGCCTTGGGCTGGCCGATATAGGAGGTGAGATCAAATTTTCCTTCCACCATCTGCATGGCCTTGCCCATGAACTGGTTGGTCATCTCCCCCATGGTGTCTACCACCTCGGCGGAAGTCGCATCACCGGCCAGATCGCTCTCCGGCATGCCCATGGCCAGCATGTAACTCCGGTACAGGAGCATGGCGGCGCCTGCGGAAAAATTCACCACGACCAGACCGTTATAATCTCCGGTAAACTGGACAAAACAGCCGATTTCCGGCCGCAAACTCACCTTGGGAATAACCTGAATGGTCTTGGAATACTTGATGGATTTCTGGGTGCTCTTGTCCAGGGTCTTTTTAACGGCCTGACAGAAAATGTCGGCGATTATGTCGATGGTTGCCTGCTTTTCACTCATACGTATCCTCCCCAATGGCCGAGGCGATTGGCGCTGGTCGTTCCATATCGGTTTCATAATGATTATCTGTAACGGTAGATTCCCCTTACCTATTCGATTTTGGCTTTGACTGCAACAAGGAACCGCACAAGGGGATGCGCGAGGATAGATGATGGGTTGCAACCGTGCAAAAAACCACACATTAAAACGAATGAGCATGCATGCCATGTTTTTCCGGATTGATATACTTTGGGCACAGCAACAGCACCCCTTCGACAAGCTCAGGGCGAACGGATGTTATCATGATTATGCTGGGTTCATTCGAGTTGAGGGTGAACGGATATTACCTGAAAGTGTTGATTCATTTCTGCTCAGGGCTAACGGATATTACTTTAATGTGCTGGGTTGTTCCTGCTCAGGACGAACGATTGTCTTAACAAATTCTGATTACCACGAACCTGCAGCCCGTTTCTTCCGTCATTCCGGCGGAGGCCGGAATCCAGAAAATGAGCTCCCCTGCCTGGATTCCGGCCTTCGCCGGAATGACTTGTTCGCAAGCAAACCATTGGCACAAAGCACGCAGGATCAACTGATTGTCGCATGCCCCCCGTGCACAAGCTGAAATTCGATAACAATCAGATGACAAATTGACTCGTTCGCGCTCCGAGAGAACGGAATTGCCATATCACATGGATTTCGACAGTTCCCAAGGCGAGCAAATATGCCTTACCGTATGCATACCCGTTCATGCTGAGCCCTTCGACCAGGCTCAGGGTGAACGGATATTAACTTAATGTGTTGATTCCTTCCTGCTCAAGACGAGCAATATCATCGGCAACAGCAGTCATCTTGGAATCATTATAACCCGTTCATGCTGAGTCCTTCGGCAAGCTCAGGAGAGCCCTGTCGAAGCACAATACAGCTTTTTGCATGAGAATCGAAAAAATACCGTTCGTGCTGAGCCTGTCGAAGCACCTGTAGTCAAAATCCAGAGTACCACCCCCCAAATTGCCCCCTGCAAATCCCAATCTGCCTACAACCTCTTTCACTGCATGGACATTGAAGACCGGCCTGTTGCAACAACTTCGTTCATCATCAACTGCCGCTCCGACACATCAAAGTTTTCCGCAATAAGGTTTTGTTCGTACTCTTTCAAAAGTGTTTTTGCCTTTACCAACTCTCCCCGCACGCGGTAGAGATGGTAACTCATCCTCACCAGGGCTGGTTCGATCGGATCAATATTAAGGCCTTTCTGCAGAACAACCAGCGCCTGATCCTCCCGGGAGGCCGCCCCCAGATGCCTGCCCCAGACCGAGGCAACCTCGATTATAAGGCGTTGCACTTCCCTGGTGCAATCATGCACCTGATCATCGGCAATCACATCGGCGTCAATACTTCCGCCGCGGCAGACATTCACCATGGCATGGAAACAGTTTGCCGCCTGCCACCATTCATTTGCCTTGGCAGGGCGCAATCCTTGTGCCGCCGCATCCCGAAATATATTCACGTCCAACACACAATTGTTCAGACAGAGAATACCATGCTGCAGGACAAGATAATCCTTCACAGGATGCTGCCCCAAGGCGCTTCGCAGGCTTTTTCGCAACCGGGACAGCAGGGTGTCGAAATTGGAACGTGATTTTTCAGGCGGACTTTCCGGCCAAAAGGCAAGCTGTATGAGCTCCTGCCGCATTTTCATGTTGTTGGATGTGGCAAGAAGTGCGAGCAGACGGCATTGCAGAGGGGTCATATCGTTCGCCGCCAAAAGGACCTGCCCGCCGAACTCAAGCTCAAACCCGCCCAGCAACCGGATGGTGAGCAGCGGGATGCTCTTGCCACCCTTGACAAATGCCTTCCCAAGCCGCTCCCGGGCTATATCAGAGGCATACTCAACTTCAATATTGTGCTGCACCGCCAACTTGAGAACATTCTCCAGTTTCTCCGGCGTCAAGCCGAGCACATAGCGGTACTCGTTTTCCCGCATACAACGCAACCCTTCTTCAATATCGCGCCCTGACTCTTCCATTTTTTTTGCAAGGGTATATACGTGGGCACGGTGCAGCAGACACGCAGCTTTCAAGTAGTTGATCCTGTATTTTTTGGCCTCGGACAAGGCCTTGCTCAACATATTCTCGGCTTGCCCCTGCATCCCTACCCGTCCAAACACCGTGCCCAGCAAAATACCGTTGAGGATCTCATAAAAAGGTCCGCCTGCCTGTTCCCGAAGAAGCAGGTATTTTCGCGCTGCCTTGAGCGCCGCTTCCGGTTCGCCAAGATGCGCAAGGATGTATGCCTTCCAGTGCAAAAACTGGCTCAACATATGGGATGTCTGGGCCACAGGGCCGCTGCGGACACCCTCATCCATTTTTGCGAGCGCATCGTTGAATCTCCCCTGCGCGACAAGAATACCGATATCCCATACATAGAGAAAAGGGCCGACAATGGTCTGAGACAATGTCTCCTTGTCTATCATTGTCAGCAACTGCTCTTTCTGGATGAAATAATTGTCAAAATCGCCGTGCAGTTGCAGATCATCGATGTGCATGGTGCCCAGAGCCATTTTGTAAACCGATGCGACCTGCGGATCATGCAGCAGAGCATAGGCATCCTCAAGCTCGATCCGGTTCAGTTTCCGCCTGCCCAGCAAAAAATTCTCATAACTCTGCACCAGAATCACAGACGCCTCCAGCCCTTTTCTCTGGAGCTTTTGGGAAAGCGTGCGGGCCGCGGCAGAATATTGGTGAGCGGTAACCATGTCGCAGTTAAAGTAGCAATATCCTGCCGCAATGTTTTTCGCGACAAACACCTTGGCATAGTTGGGCAACTGCGACTCAACCCGATGGTAGAGCTCCACTGTGCGCGGCAGCAGGCAGGAGCCTGTTTTCAGAGTTGCCGCAACCACCCAGTAATAAAAGATCAACTGACTCTGGGCCAGGAGCTCCCCTACTTCCTCACGGGTCCCCACAAAAATCGTCCGTGCCTGCTCCAGATATTCACAACATTTCTCAGGCGCAAGCTCGCTTAAGGCGCACCCTATGAACAACGCGATCCAGCCATGGCTGAACTGGATCGTATTGGGCACGGCCGTCAAAATGGCAAGCAGGGTCGCGCCCCGGTTTGTGGCCAGAAAACCGATGCCCTCAGCCTTGAGTATCTGCTCCATGCACACATACTGTTCCGCAATAAGGCAATACCGTAATGCTTCGGCAAACCGTTCCCCGGCAAGGCTGTGCGCAATCGCCGTATGGTAGATTCCGGTTTTTTCCTTGACGCTGAACACCTCGTTTGCCTTTATCCGCATAAACTCCTGAAAAAGGTTATGAAATCTATAGATATGATCATCATGATCACGATGCATAACAAAATAATTTCCCTCCAGCAGAGCTGAAAGTTTTGCCCCGATCTCATTATCGCCGGTAATTTTTTCCGCAAGATCCTCATGCACCTCGTCAAGCATTGAAAGCTTCATAAGAGAGTTTCGGCAATCTTCTGGAATCAGGGCAAAAACCTCATGACGGAAAAAATCAAGAATGTCCCGTTGAAGAAATGATTTTTTCACATCATCCAGCGTCTGGGCATGATCTTCATTCACACTCAAGGTATGGCCGGCCATGACCACACCCAGAACCCAGCCATTGGAGATTCGATGGATCTCTCCGATGGCATCTTTCTGAAACTTCAACTTCAGGATATCGGTCATCAACGTTTCCGTTTCATCCGCAGTAAGAGAAAGATCCCTGTTGCCCAGGCGCAGGAGATCATTCCCGTAGCGCAGCTGTCTGCTCTGCAAGCCAACGGGCCGGCGGGACAACAATATGAAACGGAGATTGGGAGGGGAAAAATCCAGGAAAAAATCCAACAGCTTCAGGCTGTACTCGCTCTCTTCCAGCAGGTGGATGTCGTCTAAAACGATGAAGAAATCACCGGTCAAATCCTTCACCAGATCTGCCAGCAGATTTGTGGCAACCCGGGTCAGATCCCGGGCATCAAGTTCGCCGCTTACCACCAATTCTTCCAGAAGGGGCGAATAAAACGTCGATCTGGCCTTTTTTAAGCTTACAAGGATTGCGGTCAGAAAATGAACGGGATCGCCGTCTTCCGGACCCAGCCGATACCAGGCAAAGTTGTTCTTGGAGTCCTGCAGATATTGGGCGGCAAGGGTTGTTTTCCCCTGGCCTCCCTGTGCTTCGAATAAAAATATCTTCTTTCCCTTGCCCTGATTCTGAAGCACTTCACGAATCAGGTTGGGTCGGAACAAATATTGAGATGGTGTTAACACAGGAGGGAAGAACTTGTTGGCTGGAAACGCGTAACGAACCAGCGATAAAAAATCAGCCCCCAACTCATTATATTTTTTGTGTTTCCCCATACATATCTCCCATAAGAGACATCACAGTCCACACATGAAATGCAGTTGCAAGACACATAAGAAATCTAAGTACCAGTGAACCTTCCGTATTTTTACGGTATTAGTTTTGCGAAAATCATTCAATACAAAAGGGGTTTTGTGAGAAAAAAGTGAGACTTCCCTTGCTACACTTAGTGTAAACAGATCGAAAAAACGTGTTGGATTTGCAACAGCACTTCGACAGTTCAAGCAAAAGGAAATTCTCTGAAGCAAGAGCCTCTTGCAAAAGACGTATATGCTTCGACAGGCTCAGCATGAACGGAAGAAACCATTATGATGATTTCAAGGCAGTTACCGTTCACCTATGATGATTTCAAGATAGTTACCGTTCGCCCTGAGCCTGTCGAGGGGTATTTACCGTTCACCCTGAGCCTGTCGAGGGGGATTTACCGTTCACCCTGAGCCTGTCGAGGGGTATTTACCGTTCGCCCTGAGCCTGTCGAAGGGTTTTTACCGTTCGCCCTGAGCCTGTCGAAGGGTTTTTACCGTTCGCCCTGAGCCTGTCGAAGGGTTTTAAGGTTCGCAATTATCACAAACGCATTGGATTTCCGC
>JAHJTI010000103.1 GCA_018829945.1 Pseudomonadota bacterium
CTCAGCAAAGAAGCGCTCATCGGCACCATGATCCTCTCCGCCATTGTCGTGGATATCAGCCGGATGCTGATATATGGAACGACCTTTTTTACGCGGGATTATGCGGTGATGCAGGCGAAAGGCGGCTTCGGTCTGGTAGCGGCAGGAACCCTTGCCGCATTTCTGGGAACCTTCACTGCTTCGCGTTTTTTAAAAAAAATGACCCTCCATACGGTGCAGACCCTGTTGGGCGTCCTGCTTCTGCTGCTGGCTCTGGCGCTGGGAACGGGTCTATTGTAAAGGAGAGAGACCACCATGAATATACTCAGACTGTTCCCCGTAATCTTCAGCATGCTGCTTCTCGGTGCCCATTTCTACCGGGGCGGCCATCTCCTGCTTGCAGCCGGAGCCCTGCTTTCCCTAGGTCTGCTCTTCATCCGACGCCCCCCTGCGGTATGGCTGATGCAAGGACTTCTCGGTGCAGGCACGGCGGAGTGGATCACCACCGCAGTCCAGCTTGCCGCATTCCGCCATGCCCAAGGGCTTCCCTGGCAACGCCTGGCTGTCATCCTCGGGATAGTTTCCCTCTTCACCCTGCTTTCCACCCTGGTTTTCAGGACAGCCGCGCTTAGGGATCGTTACCACTTTCATCCCAAAAAATCCTGATCAGCAAGCTATCTCTGCAGCCATTTTCACTGCCGAGATTTTTTCTTCTGGACAAAGATTAAGAAAAGTCTTAAATTCTAGTTACAATAGAGAACATTCACACATATCCGTACTTTGCAAGGAGGACGCCATGCCTATCTATGAATACCGTTGCCAGGACTGCAAAGCCTTGTTTGAAACCATTGTCACCTCGGCAGAAGCCTCAGCCGATGTGGTTTGCCCGAAATGTTCCAGCAGCATCGTTAAGAAAACCATCTCCGCCTCAAGCTTCCGTATTTCATCCGGTTCAAGTTCCATCCCCTCCGGAGCGCTCTCCGGCTGCTCCACGAAATCGGGTTTTTCCTGAGCCTGAAAATGATGCGGCCGGTCCGGCTGCACCAAAATCCTGTTTCTCACCGACTCAATAATAGACACGATATGCACAGGCAAGTGTGGTGGGAGCAAGCCCGAATTCCGAGCCGAGAGAGCTGTTCTCTGAATGATCGCCCCTGGGAAGCGAAAGGGTGACAGCCAGCTCCGATTCGTCGGAAAGCGAGTACACCCCGTTGAAGCTCAACAATTGGGAATGATCGCTCCAGTTGGCAAGAATCAGAGCCTGCCCGGTCAACAGCGGTGAGAACTCATAGCTTACTCCCAAGGCAGTATAGTCCCGCCCCGTATATCCCTGCCGCAGAGTGCCTGAAACCAAAGCCTGGTCCAAGGCTTCGGTGGAGCCGTATCCCTGCCCATGATGAAACTGTTCCAGCCGCAGTTCAAGACTGTTGGCAAAACGATGCTCTATCCCGACGCTCATCTCAGTTCCGCCTGAAAGACCGTCCTGTTCCGGGGCCGCGTAATGGGCCTCCGCCCGAACACCCAGCCAGTCGAAGAACTCACCCTGCAGGGAGCCGCCGGTTATCCGATGCTCGCGCACCGTCCCTCCCAAAAAACCCCATTCCCACTCGTTACGATTGATGACAAGCCTGGCCAGCAGAGAATTCCGGCTCCAGTCGGGTCGGTTGCGCCAGTCAGTGTCCGCGGGGTCCTCGACCGAATACCCCAGGACACCGATCACACTCAACTGGGCAAGGTTTCCCAGCCGCACCTCGGCCCGCCC
The DNA here is from genome assembly GCA_018829945.1 of Pseudomonadota bacterium. Classification (GTDB taxonomy): domain Bacteria; phylum Desulfobacterota; class Desulfobulbia; order Desulfobulbales; family Desulfurivibrionaceae; genus Thiovibrio. Next base: position 1,742 of record JAHJTI010000103.1, read on the forward strand.
GCTGTCCACCCCTGGTTTATAGGTTCGGAAAAAAGTTTGCGCAGCAAAGGGAGCAAAGAAATCATTGGGGCTGAAATACATGGTGGTGGCCAGATTCACCGGCTGTCTCCCGATGCTCCACTCGATGTTTTCCTGTGTAAAATGGAAAGCGGCCGTATCCACGCTCAGGCTCACCTCTGAGTTGCCGCTTTCATGCTGCTGCCAAGAGAGCAGCCCGCTCCGCTCTGCACCATCCTGCCAGGCACCTAGAACGGGATTTGGGGCAGCGCGGATATTTTGCAGAACGTTCAGGTCAAACCGTGCATTTTCCCGATATTTCGCCGTAACCAAAAACCGCTGATCAATATCCCAAAGCAGGTCTTCTCTGCTGTCATATACATCTGATGCCTTTGGATTATGGTTATAGGCACCTCCAAGGCTGGTGAATCCCCGCAATCCCACAGATGCCTCGTCGGACTGCCATTGGCTGAACGCAAGTCCTGCGGCAGGGGAAAAAAGCACCCCCAGAAAAACCACCGACAGCGAGAAGCCTCCTCTTCTCACCCGCGCACCTCATCGTGCTCCAGTCTGCCGTCCCGAAGATGAATCAGCCGCCGGGCCCGGTCCATTACCCGCTGGTCGTGGGTGGAAAAGAGAAAAGTTATCCCCTGATCCCGGTTAAGACGCTCCATGAGATCAAGAATCGCATCCGCCGTGGCCGAATCGACATTGGCGGTGGGTTCGTCCGCCAGAACAATGGCAGGACGGGAAACAATGGCCCGGGCAATGGCGATCCGCTGCTGCTGTCCGCCGGAAAGCTCGTCGGGCCTGCGCTCGGCAAGCTCAGCCATGCCTACCTCAGCCAGCACCGCCATGACCCTCTGCCGCCGCTCTACAAGGGGAATGTTCTGCAGAGCCAGGACAAACTCGGCATTTTCAAAGGCGGTCAGCACCGGATTCAGGTTGTAGGACTGGAAAACAAAACCGATGCGGTCCCGCCGCAGCCTGGCCAGAGCACTGCGGCCAAGTTCGGCAAGATCGCGTCCTTCCAGTCGCACCGTGCCCTGGGAAGGTTCATCAAGGGCGCCGATCAGATTCAGGATCGTCGTTTTCCCGGAGCCGGACGGTCCGCAGAGCACACTGAATTCTCCGGCCTGGATATGTATGGAAAATTCCGTTACCGCAGCGACCTGCACCTTGCCCTGCTGGTAGATCCTGCTGACATTTTCGAGCTGCACAAGCGGGGTGTTGTTCATGATCTGCCTTTTTTTTCACTGTTCAAGCCTGACAATTGCCCTAACCTTGCTTGATATTCTCAACCGGCGCAGTATTGCCCGCCTTAAAAGCCGGAAAAATACCTGCCACAAGCGTCAGGGAAAACACCGCGCCTCCAATCCACATGGCGCTTTCCCTGTAGAGCCGAAATTTCATGACCGGATCAACGAGAACCCCTCCGGCACTGTAATCCTCCCCTATCTGCCTGCTGAAATCAATGCCGATCCTGGCCATATACAGAAACCAGGGCGTGGTGATAACCACCCCCAAAGCAAGCCCCAAAAGGGCCAGCCAGCAGGACTCCAGCAGCACAAGCCGCATTACCTGCCCCGGCATCATGCCCAACGCCATCATGATCCCGAATTCCCGCCGCCTTTCCATAACGCTCATCAGGAGGGTATTCGTGATCCCGGCAGCGATAACCAGCCCCACCAGAAACTGAAGCAGATAGTTGAACAACCGGTCCACGGCAATGAGCCCGGCCAGATCCGGTTGGCTCTGCTGCCAGCGAAGAATGGCAATATCCGGACTCTCTGCCCATAATCGAGCGAACACGCGCTGTAAAGCAAAGGCCTCCCGGTGATCATCAAGAAAAACCGCCACCAGGGAGGCAGCTTTTGGCTCATAACCGAGCGCCCCACGCACCAGCGCCAGGGGCAAAAGAACCAGCGCCCCGTCGACAGAATCGTCACCGGTTTTAAAGATGCCGCTCACCCGGCTGAGTTCGCTGATCAGATCCCCATTTTTGTCCGTAAGGGTGAAAATCAGCTTCTTTCCCAGTCGCAGATTCAGCTTTTCCGCCATCTTTGCCCCGACCACAACGCCATGCTCCTCGTCTGAGGTAAAGCACCGCCCTTCGACAAGGGTACGCAGAAAGATATTATACGTCGGGGTTTCCTGATCCGGGTCAATGGCGATAAAAGTGCCGCCCACGCTTTTGGCGCCGCTGGCAAACATGGCCTGCCCCATGATGCGGATCTGCGCCGCGGTTACCCCGGGAGTCTGCAGAGCGTGTTGCCGGATAGCTTCCGCATCAAGCAAACGTTTATCCATGGTCGGGGTATCCTGGTATTTGGGATGCTCAACGCTCAGATGTCCCAATCCCATAACCGCGCCGGTATTGATCATGTTGGTGTAGGCATAATCCCCGGAAGCCGTGAAAGTCACCGAAAGCAAGACGCCAAAAGCCACGGAAAAAGCGGTGATCAGAGTCCTGCGCTTGTTGCGCATCAGGTTTCGCCATGCCATGGTGCCAAGCTGCATCAATGCCCCCTTTAGCGATGGTAGATGGCGGAAAGCGGTTTAAGCATAGCCGCCTTGAGCGCAGGATAGAGAATGGCCAGCCCGGCTACCAGATACAGAAAGAGAATGGGCAGCACCACGCTGTTTACGGTAACCACACAATACCATCTCGCATCAAAGGCGATCCCGGCAATGGTTGAAGAGGATTGGACAAAGCGTGAAAAATCGATGGGATGACGGCTGAAATAGAGAGCAAAGGGAAGGCCTGCCCCCAGGGCCAGCACAACCGCCACGGTGACCTGGAGCATGCTTTCCACCACGATCATGGCAAAAAGCCCCCAGGGGGAAAATCCCAGGGCCTTCATTACCCCGAACTCGGGAATCCGTTCAAAAACGCTCATCAACAAGGCATTGAGAGTCAGGATCCCAACGGCGGCATAGGTGATGAGCAGCATGATCACAAGCGAGATGTCGCTCATGTTGAAAAGTCGGGCCAGCACCGGCTGCAACTGACGCCAGTTGCGCACCTCATAGCCGGGCAGCAAATTGGCCAGTCGGTTGGTGGCCGTGTCCAGATCTTCAGTGGCCACCCCTCGTTTGACCACGATTGCATGCACCCCGTGCGGGACGATCATCAATCTGCGAAAAGTGGTCGAGGTCATGAAAAAACCGCTGCGATCCACCCCTTGGGCAACCGACTGGAGTATCCCCCGTACCCGGAACAATTCATTGGCTGTGGAGCCGTCAGCACCCTGGGCAACCACCACCACCTCGTCGCCCACTGTAAGGGCGAGAATGCGGGCCAGCTTGCGGCCAACCACCACTCCTGCCTGATCCTGTTCGTCAAGCCACTGGCCCTGCCAGACATGCTGATCAAGGGAAGTAACCATCTGCTCGCGAGTTAGATCCACCCCGCGCAGTTCTACGCCGCTTGAGGCATTGCCTGCAGCAACCAGGCCGCTCGCGTAGAGCCGGGGAGACGCGACAAAACCATGCTCTCCGAGCCGGGCAAGCACGTTCTCTTCATCGCCAATACTGTTATACAGATCCGGATCATCACGAAAACCTTTTGCATGGACCTGAAACTCACCCAGATCCATGCCCACGGCATTTTTTTCCATGGCGGCAAGCCACCCTTCCAGGAGACTGGCATAGAAGATCATGATCGCGCAGGCAAAGGCCATGGCCCCCACGGTGATCCAGGTGCGGGTCCGGGCACGGTTGAAATTTCTCAGGGCAAAGGAAACAATCTGCACGTTTCACCTCTCCTAAAAAGAAATATCCTCTTAGCGGCGTCGCAACTCCAAAAGGGAAAAGAGCGATTCCGGCAGATCCAGATCAAAACGCAGATCCTCGTACACCAGCTCCGTGTATTCCCCGGGCTTATCCGTGGGCACGACCTTGAGAACCGCGGGCAGGAGCTTGCCCCCCATATTTTTGACCTCGCTGAAATAGATGGTGCGGGCCAGGACGTTATCCTCATCATAGTAGGTGGCCAGAAGCGGCAGATGGCCCTGGGCCGTGACAGTCATGACGATCCTGCCCCATACCACGGCGGCAAACTGGTGGGGCAGCAGAGTGAATTCGATGATCTCCCTGGTGTCCCTGTTTCCTCGAAAGGTAATCTTAGGATCATAGTCCTCGGAAAGTCGCGACTCCTTGACCAGATCATCATTGGTGAAATGACTGCCCATCCAGGAACTCATCATCATACCGGAGGTGAGACGGATGGTACGATCGGTCTTGGGAAGATAGGTATACATGGTGTTGCCGGTTTTCAGGCTGGCGGTATCCTTTTCCTTGAGCGGCGAGACGATGCGGACCAGGGATTTGTCCTTGCCCTTGGACCAGATCTCCATGCGCATGGTCCGGGTGTAGTTGACGGTTTTCACCTGCATGCGCA